>NZ_JBSXOE010000032.1:0-288958 GCF_056859295.1 Roseovarius sp. B-10
AGCACGGCGGTCTGAATGGTCATGTGCAGGCTGCCGGCGATCCGCGCGCCCTTGAGCGGCTTGGCCTCGCCATAGTCCGCGCGGAGCGCCATCAGACCCGGCATCTCGGTTTCGGCGATGTCGAGTTCCTTGCGGCCGTAATCGGCCAGAGAGATGTCGCGGACAGCATAGTCCGCGGCTGTGACGTTTTCTGGTTTGTTCATGGTGTCGTTCCTCGAATTCCGTTTGGGTTACTGCGCGGCCACGGTGGCGCCGAAGCTGCGGGCCAGCTCTTCGGCGAGGTCGGTTTTCTCCCATGAGAAGCCGCCGTCGTCGTCGGGATGCCGTCCGAAGTGACCGTAGGCTGCGCTGCGGGTATAGATGGGTCGCAGGAGTTGCAGGTGATCGCGGATGCCGCGCGGCGTCAGGCGGACCATCTCGCGCAGACGGCGCGACAAGTCGTCTTCCGAGACCTGCCCAGTGCCCAGCGTATCGACATAGAGCGCCACCGGTTCCGGCACGCCAATAGCATAGGCGAGCTGGATCTGGCATTTGTCGGCAAGGCCCGCGGCCACGACGTTCTTGGCGAGATAGCGCGCGACATAGGCTGCGGACCGGTCGACCTTGGTCGGGTCCTTGCCCGAAAACGCGCCGCCGCCGTGGGGCGCCGCGCCGCCGTAGGTGTCCACGATGATCTTGCGGCCGGTCAGCCCTGCGTCACCGTCGGGGCCGCCGATGACGAAGTTGCCGGTGGGATTCACGATCAGCTTGTCGTCGGCGGGCAGATCCCAGCCTTCATCCTTGAAGACATCGGTGATGTAGGGCCTGACCATCTCACGCACCTCGGCCTGGCTGAGGCCCTCAGCGTGCTGGGTCGAAACGACGACGGTATCCAGGCCCACGGGCTTGCCGTTCGCGTATTTCAGGGTCACCTGGCTCTTGGCGTCGGGGCCGAAGTTCGGCTGCTTGCCGGATTTCCGGTCCTCGGCCATGTGGCGCAGGATGCGATGCGCGAACTGGATCGGCGCGGGCATCAGCTCGGCGGATTCATTGCAGGCATAGCCAAACATGATGCCCTGGTCACCGGCGCCTTCCTCGCCCTTGTCGCCCTCGTCAACGCCCTGCGCGATGTCGGAAGACTGGGCGTGGAGGCGGCAGATGATCTCGACATTGCGCCAGGAAAACCCGGGCTGGTCGTAGCCGATGTCACGGATCGCATCGCGGGCGATCTCCTCGACATCCTTGAGCACAGCTTCGGGACCGCGCACCTCGCCGGCGATGGTCAGGTGATCGGTGGTTGCCAGCGTCTCGCAGGCCACCCGGGACTGCGGGTCGGCGGCCAGGTAGGCATCCAGAATGGCATCCGAAATCCGGTCGCAAACCTTGTCGGGATGTCCCTCGGACACCGATTCACTGGTGAACAGCCAGGTCTTGTTGCTCATCTCGTTCCTTTCTCCACTGCTGTGGGGGTGGGTCGGTATTGGCAAGTGAACTTGCCGGGGTCAGGCGATCTTGCGATCCGCCCGTGACTTGTCGGGCCGATAGGCCAGACTGGGGGCCAGCCAGGCCTCGACCTCGGCGATCTCCATCTCCTTGCGCGCGGCATAGTCCGAGACCTGGTCCGGTCCGATCCGGCCGATCCCGAAATAGCGCGCCTCGGGGTGCGAAAAGTAGAGACCCGAGACCGCAGAGGCGGGCCACATCGCACAGGAGTCCGTCAGGTTGAGGCCGGTATGCGCGGGCGCATCCAGCAGGTCGAAAAGCGTGCGCTTCTCGGTGTGGTCGGGGCAAGCGGGATAGCCCGGCGCGGGGCGGATGCCGCGATATTGCTCCCGGATCAGCGCCGCGTTGTCGAGCCCCTCGCCCGGGGCGTAGCCCCAGAGGCTGCGGCGCACGCGGGCGTGCAGCGCCTCGGCAAAGGCCTCGGCCAACCGGTCGCCCAGGGCCTGCACCATGATCGAGTCATAGTCATTGCCCTCGGCCTTCAGCCGGTCGGCAATGTCGTGCACCGCCGGCCCGGTGGTGACGGCGAAACCGCCCACCCAGTCCGGCGTACCCTCGGGCGCGACGAAATCGGCCAGGCACATCTGCGTGGCGTCGCGGGTCTTGTTGCGCTGCTGTCGCAACTGCGGCATCCGCGCGCGCAGCTTGCCGCGCGTCTCGTCCGTCCAGACAAGGATGTCGTCGCCCCGGCTGTTGGCGGGCCAGAGCCCGACCACACCGCGCGGGGTGAACCAGCCTTCGGCCTCGATCCGGTCCAGCATGGCCTGCGCATTGTCGAAAAGTTCGCGCGCCGTCTCGCCCCTGTCGGGATCGTCGAGAATGGCGGGGAAGTTGCCCCTCATTTCCCAGGTGGAAAAGAACGGCGTCCAATCGATGTAGTCGCGCAGCGCGGCCACGTCGGTATCGTCGATCACGGTCAGGCCCGGGGTCTGCGGCGCGGGGGGGCTATAACTGTCCCAACCGCCGTCAAAGGCATCCGCCCGCGCCTGCACCAGCGGCGCGGTGGGCCGCTCGCCGGTGCGATCGTCGCCCGCCCGCATCTTCTCCTGACCTTCCGCGATCTCGGTCAGATACCCCGGCGCCGCCGCTTTCGACAGCAGCTTGGACACCACGCCCACGGCCTTGGAGGCATCGTCCACATGGATCACCCCGTTTTCGTACTCCGGCGCGATCTTGAGAGCGGTGTGCTTCTTGGAGGTGGTCGCGCCCCCGATCAGCAGCGGCAGGTCCAGCCCCTGCCGGGTCATCTCTCCCGCCACCTCGACCATGCGGTCGAGCGACGGCGTGATGAGGCCGGACAGCCCGATGATATCGGCCTTCTCTTCCCTGGCCTTGGCGATGATGTCCTCGGTCGGGACCATCACGCCCATGTCCACCACGTCGTAGTTGTTGCATTGCAGCACGACGCCGACGATGTTCTTGCCGATGTCGTGCACATCGCCCTTTACCGTGGCCATCAGCACCTTGCCCTTGGCCGAGGTGTCCCCCTGCAGGCGCTTTTCCTCTTCCATGTAGGGCAGCAGATGGGCCACGGCGGTCTTCATCACGCGGGCCGATTTCACCACCTGCGGCAGGAACATCTTGCCTGCGCCAAACAGATCGCCCACCACGTTCATGCCGTCCATCAGCGGCCCTTCGATCACATGAAGCGGCTTTTCCGCGCGCAGGCGGCATTCCTCGGTGTCTTCGACGACGAAATCCGTGATCCCGTGGACAAGCGCGTGTTCCAGCCGTTTTTCGACCGGGGCCTCGCGCCACTTCGGGTCTTCCTTCTTCGAGGCCTCGCCGGTGCCCTTGTACTTGTCCGCGATCTCCAGCAGCCGTTCGGTCGCGTCGTCGCGGCGGTTGAACAGCACGTCCTCGACCCGCTCGCGCAGTTCCTCGGGAATGTCGTCATAGACGGTGATCTGGCCCGCGTTCACGATGGCCATGTTCATCCCCAGCGGGATCGCGTGATAGAGAAAGGCCGAGTGCATCGCCTCGCGCACCGCGTTGTTGCCACGGAAGCTGAATGAAACGTTCGACAGCCCGCCCGAAATATGGGTGTCCGGCATGTCCGCCTTGATCAGCTTGATCGCGTCGAAAAAGGCGTTGGCGTAGTCGTTGTGCTCCTCGATCCCCGTCGCAACGGCAAAGATGTTGGGATCGAAGATGATGTCCCAGGGCTGGAAGTCCGCCTTCTGCGTCAGCAGGTCGTAGGAGCGGCGGCATATCTCGTACTTGTGCTGTGCGGTCTCGGCCTGACCGTTCTCGTCAAAGGCCATGACCACCGCGGCCGCACCGTGGCGGCGGATCGTGCGGGCCTGTTCCAGGAAAGCCGCCTCGCCCTCCTTGAGCGAGATTGAGTTGACCACCGCGCGGCCCTGGACGCATTTCAGCCCGGCCTCGATCACCTCGAACTTGGAACTGTCGAGCATTACCGGCACGCGACTGATGTCGGGCTCGGAGGCGATCAGGTTGAGGAAGGTGACCATCGCCCGTTCCGAATCGAGCAAACCCTCGTCCATGTTCACGTCGATGATCTGGGCGCCGTTCTCGACCTGGCTGCGCGCCACGTCGAGCGCGGTGGCATAGTCGCCCTCCATGATCAGCTTCTTGAACCGGGCCGAGCCGGTGACGTTTGTGCGCTCGCCGATATTGATGAAATTGGCAACACCGCTCATGCTGCATCCTCCTTGCTAGCGCCGGGGGCCTCGAACATCTCCAACCCCGACAGGCGCATCCGCCGCACCGTTTCGGGGACCGCGCGCGGGGCCTTGCCGGCGACGGCCTCGGCGATGGCGCGGATGTGGTCGGGCGTGGTGCCGCAGCAACCGCCCACAATGTTCACCAGCCCCGCATCGGCCCATTCACCCAGATGCGCAGCCGTTTCCTCGGGCGTCTCGTCATAGCCACCCATCTCGTTGGGCAGGCCCGCGTTGGGATAGGCGCTGATGCGCGTGTCCGCGACCTCGGAGAGCGTGCGCACGTGCTGGCGCATCTCGCCCGCGCCAAGGGCACAATTGAGCCCGACCGAGAAGGGACGCGCATGGCTCATGGAGACCCAGAAGGCCTCGGGCGTCTGGCCCGTCAACGTGCGCCCGGATCGGTCGGTGATGGTGCCGGAGATCATCAGCGGCGGCACGTCCAGCCCTTCGTCTTTCAGGCTGTCTATGGCAAAGAGCGCGGCCTTGGCGTTGAGCGTGTCAAAGATCGTCTCGACCAGCAGCACATCGACCCCCGTCTTGATCAGGGCCCGCGCGGCTTCGCCATAGGCGCGTGCCAGATCGTCAAAGGTCACGGCGCGATAGCCCGGGTCGTTCACGTCCGGGCTGAGGCTGGCGGTCTGGTTGGTCGGGCCGATGCCGCCGGCAACCCAACGCGGGCGGTCGGGTGTGGACATGGCGTCAGCCGCTTCGCGTGCAAGGCGCACGCTCTCGGCGTTCATCTCGGTGACAAGGCTTTCCATACCGTAATCGGCCTGGCTGATCGCATTGGCGCCAAAGGTGTTGGTGCACAGGAGGTCCGCGCCCGCCTCGAGAAAGGCGGTGTGAATGTCGCGGATCATCCCGGGCTGGGTCAGGCTCAGCAATTCGCTGTTGCCGCCCACGTCGGTTTTCCAGTCGGCGAAGCGCTCTCCGCGGTAGACGCCCTCGTCGGGCTTGTGCTGCTGGATCATGGTGCCCATGGCACCGTCCAGTACCAAGATGCGGCGGGCGGCATGGGCGACGATGTTGGACTCTGTCATCTCGACTCTCCTCAGGCGGCGCTCTCGGACGGGATCGCCGGCGTGATCCCGAGCGCGCGGCAGACCGCCAGGCTGACCTCGGGTCGATTGAGCGTATAAAAATGGAACTCGGACAGCCCCGCCTCCATCAGAAGGCGGCATTGTTCCGTGGCGACGCTGGTGGCGACCATGGCGCGGGTCTCGGGCGCGTCGTCCAGCCCCTCGAACATCCGCGCCAGCCAGTCCGGCACCGTCGCGCCGCACATCGCCGAGAACCGCTTGAGGCCGGCGAAATTGGTCACCGGCATGATCCCCGGCACGATCGGCGCGGTGATGCCCGCGGCACGGGCCCGATCGACGAAGCGCAGGATCACCTCGGTGTCGAAGGTGTATTGGGTGATCGCCCGGGCCGCACCCGCATCCAGCTTGCGCTTGAGATGGTCAAGATCGGCCGCGACGCTGGCGGCCTCGGGGTGAACCTCCGGGTAGGCGGCCACCGAGATGTCGAAATCCGCCACCCGGCGCAGCCCCGCCACCAGCTCGGCGGCGTCACCATAGCCGTCGGGGGCGAGGCGCTGTCCCTCAGGCAGGTCGCCACGCAGGGCCACGATGCGGGAGACGCCCTCTTCGTGCAGGCCCCGGGCCAGCCGGTCGATCTCGCCCCGGCTCGCACCCACGCAGGTCAGGTGATGGGCCACCGGACGCCCGGTGCGGTCTCTGACCATATCCACCACGCGGGCGGTGCGGTCGCGGGTGCTGCCGCCCGCGCCATAGGTCACCGAGAAATAGGCCGGTTCGGCACTGGCCAGTTGATCGACAACTCGCGTCAACGTCGCTTCGCCAGCGTCGGTCTTTGGCGGGAAAAGCTCGAAGGACACAAAGGCGGGGGGATCGGGATAGGGCCCGGTCATGCAGGCTCTCCAATTATGAGGGCGGAATGGTGAGGCAGGGGCCGGGGCGCGCGGCGGCACCCCGGCGCGGCGCATCACGCCGGCTTGCGGAAGTGCTGGACGCCCCAGGCGAGGTGGCCGTCATCGGCAGCCTTCACCCAGTTTTCCAGCCCCACAGCCATCTTGTCGAGATACTCCGCCGAGGCCCCGGCCTCGCGCAGTTTATCGTAGTTCGCCATCAGTTCCTCGCGAACACGGTAATAGTGCGTGCGCAGGTCGCTGACCGCGTCCTCCTGTTCCACCGTCTCGAAACCGAGCGCCTCGGCCGCCTCTCGGTAGAACCGCGGCGAGCCCAGGTCGTTAAGTTGCAGACGGTCGTAGACCGGTTGCAACACTGCGGGGTCTGCATCGTCGGCCTGCATCGGATCGGTGAAGATCAGGTGCCCGCCGGGCTTGAGCACGCGCCACGCCTCGGCCAGAACCTTGGCGCGCAGGTCGGAATGCAGGAAGGCGTCCTGGCTCCAGGCCACGTCGCAGCTGGCATCGGCCTCTGGCACGTCCTCGAACACGCCGTGGCGCACCGTGATCTTGCCGGTCAGCTTGGCGGCGCGGATCTTGCCCAGGTTGTACTCGTTCTGCGTCTCGGAAATGTTGAGGCAGACCGCCTCGCAGCCGGTCTTGCGCACAAGCGTGCGCATGGCGCCGCCATAGCCCGAGCCCATGTCCAGCACCCGGGCCGAGGCATCCAGCGGCGGGAGCCGGTCGATCATCGACTCAATGGTGCGGTCCGAGGCGGTGCGGATGTCGGGCGTTTCGGCATAGCGGCCGATATGCAGGTCCTCGCCGCCCCAGATGGTGGAGTAGAAGGTGTCGGCGTCGTCGCTGTCGTAGTAATCCTCGGTGATGTCGCGGATATCGGTCCCGGCGCTCTCGCCACCGCCCCAGCGTGCCAGGTGCAGCGCCGATTTTTCCGCGACATGGATGTAGAAGTCGGGATCGTCCTCGGCATAGGTTTCCTGAAAATCGCCATAGGTGCGGACCCGCTCGAATCCGGCCTCGCGGAACAGGCGGCGCATGTAGTCCTTGCGGATCGGGCAAAGGTTGAGCGTGTATTCCGACCCGTCGGGGAAGGAATAGCGCATCCGCACCAGCCCGTCGTCGATATGGTCAGGCTCGGCCGTCACCTTGTCGCCGCAGTAGTAATACTTGTGCTTGCTCGAAAACCCGTGGTCGAGCATCGCATCATAGTTGCGCTGGTCGAGGATGAGGATGCCGTCGTGCTTGAGCGCGGCGTAGAACTCGGCCAAGGCGCGGCGGCGGTCGGACTCCTCGTAGAGATGGGTGAAGGAGTTGCCCAGACAGACGATCGCGTCATACTTGCCGTTGATATCGCGGTTGAGCCAGCGCCAGTCGGCCTGTGCGGTCTTGAGGATCAGCCCGCGGCGGCGTCCGTTCTCGAAGGCCTTGGCCACCATCGAGGCCGCCCCGTCAGAAGCGGTCACATCAAAGCCCGCCTCGGTCAGCCGGACCGAGTGAAAGCCGGTGCCGCAGGCCACGTCGAGCACCCGTTCCTTGCCCCGGGCGCGCAGGATGTCGATGAAGAACTGTCCCTCGCTCTCGGCGCGGCCTGCCCAGTCGATCAGCTCGTCCCACTTGTCGACGAAGGTCCTGACATATTCCTTGCGGTAATGGTCGGTCTCGCGATCGGCCAGCGGATCGTCGCTGTAGACCTGATCGGTCATGGTCAGTTCAGCGTTTTCGGCCATCATGTTGCTCATTTCTGTCTCCGTTCCAAACTGTCCTGTCACCGGCGATGCGAATGCTTGCCGGTCGCGCAATATCACTGCGCGAGCCCCGAAAGGCGGCACTGACTTCTTTGCCCACTTCGATGTTCACCGCGGCCAGCGCGATCGCGCTGCGGGCGGCAATGTGGTCAGGTCCAGGTTCTGCGCGGGTCGGTGCCAAGCGGGTCGCCGGCTCGGCTCCGACACAAGGCGTCAGAGTGCTGCCCGATATGCAACGCGACCTTCACGAACAAATTGCGACCATACAACCCCCATTTGCGACATTTTTTCTAATATGCTGATTCAAAAAGGGAAAGACCGAATAGGCGGGATTCTCCGCTGCGAAATGCACCGTCGACGACATCGGGTGCCACGGTGATGATTCACCCATATGAAGGGAGAGGATATCCTCGGGCTGCGCGCATTGGACCGTTGGGCATGACGAAATGAAAAGGATCCGGCTCGTTCAGGCCGCGTCCGTGCCCAGCTCGTCCTCGAGTGCCGCAGTGGACACTGGCGGGTTGACCAGTTCGGTCAGTTTCAGGATGCTCCCAATCCCTACAGCAGCGGGCTCGGAGAGCGGCAGTGGCCTGCCCACGGTCCTCGGGGCATCAAGCGCCACATTCACCTTGAGACCAGGCGAGATCTTCTTGCCATTCGAAATCTCTGAAATCGTTCTCGTCGAACTCAGAACTCGTAACATCTTGGCTTGAGCCAGTGTCCGAATTTCGGCGGATCGCTCACCAATATTCGGATTGACTTGCCCCGCCCTCTCCTAGCGCTTCGTTCCCGTGGCACGTCGAAACAGGCGCGTCACGATCACGAAGAAGAGCGGTACGAAGATCACCCCCAGAACGGTGCCCGAGATCGTCCCGCTGAGCACGCCCGAGCCGATCGCGTTGCGCCCGCCCGAGCCCGCGCCCGAACTGAGCACCAGCGGCAGAACCCCAAGCGAGAATGCCATCGAGGTCATGATGATCGGGCGGAAACGCTGCCGCGCGGCTGTGGCCACCGCGTCGATAACCCGTTCGCCGGCCTCGTGCCGTTCGCGGGCAAACTCCACGATCAGGATCGCGTTCTTGCCCGTCAGGCCGATGACGGTGAGCAGCCCCACCTGGAAGAACACCCCGTTCTCGAACCCGCCCAGCCACGCGCCGGTGAGCGCACCGACGATGCCGATGGGCATGGCGAGCATGACGGCAAAGGGGATCGACCAGCTTTCGTAAAGCGCGGCCAACGACAGGAACACCGCCGCGAGCGACAGCGCATAAAGCAACGGTGCCTGATTGCCCGAATCGCGCTCTTCCAGCGAAAGGCCGGTCCATGCCAGGTCGAACCCGGGGCCCAGCTCTGCGGCGAGCCGCTCCATCTCGGCCATCGCCTCGCCGGTCGAGACGCCGGGGGCGGGAGAGCCCTGCAACTGCACCGCGGGAATGCCGTTGTAGCGATAGAGCCCCTGCGCGCCGTAATCCCACCGACCTTCGGCGAAATTCGAGAACGGGACAAGCCCGCCGCTTGCGTTGCGCACGCGCCATTTCTCGATATCGGTTGGGGTGGCGCGCGCCTCGGCCTCACCCTGCACATAGACGCGCTTGATCCGGCCTTGGTCGATGAAATCGTTTACATAGGTTCCGGCCCAGGCGATTTGCAGCAACTCGCCCACATCGGTAGGGGTCAGCCCCATCGCCCCGGCCTTGCGCCAGTCGATATCGAGGTTGAACTGTGCCGCGTCCTGCAGCCCGTTAGGCCGGACCGAGCCGATCAGATCGCTTTGCGCGGCCATGCCGAGCAGCCGGTTGCGCGCCGCCATCAGATCGGCGTGGCTCTGCCCGCCGCGCGCCTGCAGATAGAGATCGAAACCGGAGACGTTGCCCAGCTCGATCACCGAGGGCGGCACGACAGGAAAAACCTGCGCGTCGCGGATCTGACTGAACGCGCCAAAGGCCCGGCCCGCCAGCGCCTGCACGCTCTGCCCCGGTTCCGTCCGCTGGTCCCAGTCCTTGAGCTGCACGAAGGCAAGACCCATGTTCTGGCCGTTTCCAGAGAAGCTGAAACCGACGACGCCAAACATCGAGTCGACCACCTCGGATTCCTGTTCGAGGTAATAATCCTCCACCTTCTTGACCACGTCGAGCGTGCGTTCGGCGGTCGCCCCGGTCGGGGTCTGGATGAGGGTGAAAAGGATGCCCTGATCTTCCTCGGGCAGAAACCCGGTCGGCGTGCGCAGGAACATCAGCGCCATGCCAAGGGCCAGTGCCAGGTAAACGACGAACACCCGCACGGGGCGGCGTACCGACCAGCGCACGGTGCCGGCATAGCCCGAGATCAACCCATTGAAACCAGCGTTGAACCACGCGAACGGGCCGCGCCGTGCACCATGCCCCTTGGGCTTTAGCAGCGAGGCGCAAAGCGCGGGCGTCAGCGTGATCGCCACCACGACCGAGAGCGCCATGGCCGAGACAATGGTGATCGCGAACTGCTGATAGATCACCCCCGTGGAACCCGGAAAGAACGCCATCGGCACGAAAACCGCCGACAGCACCATCGCGATCCCGACCAGCGCGCCGGTAATCTGGCCCATGGATTTATGCGTGGCCTCGCGCGGCGGCAGGCCCTCTTCCTCCATGATCCGCTCGACGTTTTCGACCACCACGATGGCGTCATCGACCAAGAGGCCGATGGCCAGCACCATCGCCAGCATTGTCAGTGTGTTGATCGAAAATCCCGCCACCGCCAGCACCCCGAACGTGCCCAGCAGAACCACCGGCACCGCCAGCGTCGGGATCAGGGTTGCGCGCAGGTTCTGCAGGAACAGCAGCATCACGAGGAACACCAGTCCGATCGCTTCGAACAGCGTCTTGACCACCTCCTTGATCGAGATTTCCACGAACGGCGTGGTGTCATAGGGGATCACGTAATCGACACCCTCGGGAAAGAAGCGGGCGAACTCGGCCATGCGTTTCTTGACCGCGCGCGCCGTCTCGAGAGCGTTCGCGCCAGGTGCCAGCGTGATCGCCATGCCCGACGCGGGATCGGTGTTGAACCGCGCGGTCGTGGCATAATTCTGCGCGCCAATCTCGACGCGGGCCACATCGTCAAGCAGCACCAGACCACCATTCGTTTCCGCGCGCAGCACGATCTGGCGGAAATCCTCGGGCGTATTCAGGAGCGATTGCGCGGTGATCGTGGCGTTGAGCTGCTGTCCCTCCACCGTGGGCCGCGCGCCGAATGCGCCCGCCGATATCTGTGCATTCTGCGCCGAGACCGCCGCTACCACGTCGGAGGGTGACATCCCGAACGCGGCCAGCCTGGACGGGTCGAGCCATATCCGCATCGCGTATTCCGAGCCGAACACCCGCACCGAGCCGACCCCCTCGACCCGGCTCAACTCGTCCACGAGGTTGGTGGACATGTAATCCGACAGATCAACCTGGTCGAGCGTGCCATCGGTCGAGATCATGCCCACGACCATCAGGAACCCGGCCGACGATTTTTCGACCGTGATGCCCTGCCGCTGCACGATCTCCGGCAGGAGCGGCGTGGCCTGGCCCAGCTTGTTCTGCACCTGCACCTGCGCGATATCGGCGTCGGTCCCGGTCTCGAAGGTGAGGGTGATCTCTGTATTGCCCTGCGAGGTCGAGCGCGACGAGAAGTAGCGCAGCCCGTCGAGCCCGGTCATCTGCTGCTCGATCATCTGCGTGACGGTATTGGCCACGGTCTCGGCAGAGGCGCCCGGGTAATTGGCGGACACGGTGACCGAAGGTGGCGCAATCTCGGGGTATTGCGCCACCGGCAGGAGCCGGATCGCCAGCACCCCGATCCCCATGATCAGGATCGATATGACCCAGGCAAAGACCGGGCGGTCGATGAAGAAACGTGCCATGTGCCTGCGTCCCCTGCCCGGTTACTCTGCCCGCTCTTCGGGCGCAACGGTCGCCCCCGGCCCGGTTTTCTGAAAGCCCGCGACGAGCAGCCTGTCGCCCGGGTCGAGCCCTTCGTCCACCACCCAGTTGCTGCCTCGGTCCTGCACGATCCCGAGCGGCGTCTCCTCGATCACGTTCTCTTCGTTCACGACCCATGCGGTCGGACGCCCGCGACGGTCGCGCACCACGGCCTCCTGTGGCACGAGATACACCGCCTCGGCCACCTCGACCGGCATCTCGACCTGCACATACATGCCGGGCAAGAGAAGAAGCTCGGGATTGTCGAACTGCATGCGCAGCGTCACCACGCCGGTCTGCGGATCGACATTCGGTTCGGCGGCTTTCAAATGCCCGGTTTCGGAATACTCCGAGTCGTCGGCCAGAATGAGCCGCACCGTCGCATCTGCCCCGCGCAGCTCCTCTTCCGTCTCGCCACGCCGCCAACGGAGCAGATCGGCAGCGGACTGCGTTACATCCACGTAAACCGGGTCGATCCTGCGGATCACTGCCAGCGGCTGCGCCTGGCTTGCAGTGACCAGCGCGCCCTGCGAGGTCTGCGCCAGCCCAATTCGTCCCGAGAGGCGCGCCCGGATCGTGGTGCGCGACAGTTCGATCTCGGCAGAGTTGAGCTGCGCGCGAGCCAGCTCGAGCGCCGCATCGGCACTATCTCGTGTCGCCGTGGCCTCGTCGAGCGCCTGCTCGCTGGCCACGTTGCGTGCCCGCAATTCGACCAGACGCCGCTCCTCGCGTTCGGCAGCGCGCAACTGCGCCTCGGCCTGTGCCACGCTCGCGCGTGCCTGACGGACCGTTGCTTCGTAGGTCGCCCGGTCGATCTGATAGAGTGGATCACCTTCCGTCACATCCGCGCCCTCGTCAAACAGGCGTTCGGTGATGATGCCGTTGACCTGCGGGCGCACCTCGGCTTCGGCAGAGGCGGCGACACGGCCCGGCAGAAGCGAGGTTAGCGTAACATCTTGTGGCGCAACAGTTATCACGGTGACCGGCACTGTTCCCTGCTGCGCCTGCGCGGCACTCGTCAGGGTGCACATGCTGGCCATGAGGATCAGAAGGAACCTTCGGAGAGAGGCCATCGCAAGCCCTTTCACTGTCAAGATTTGGCGTAATTGCCTCTGTTGAACTGCCAAGGAACGGTGGCGCTCTTTAGATATGTCTCGCCTGGAAATGGCAAGTGCACGGCCGACAGCAAACGGGCGAAAGCCTGCGTCACGCATTCCTGGGATTCCGGTCGTGTCGCAGCTTGAAATTTGAAATTGAAGGGGGCAACGCTGGCCGCTCCTGATTACCCGAATGCTCCAACCTCCGAACAGAATAGGTCAACATCAACACAACATGGAACAAGCAACTACGATCCTCTTCGCGGATATCATCGTGCGATGGCGCGACCTCTGCGATTGCCCATGCGTATTGCCGCCTGACAGCGCAGCAGGCACAAGTGTCTGGCAACTTATGGGACGATTTCGGAAATGACCAATGGAAATCGAGAGAAGATCGACCTTCTAACCGGTCTCCTGCTGATCGCGATCACCTGTCTTGTCATCTTTCACGAATGGCATGTCGCGGCGTGGATGGCGCCCGCGAAACCTGTGCTTGTGGTGATGGTCGCCTGCATCTTCGCGGCGCAGGTGCGGTTTTCGCGCAAGGCATTTGTCGCGGTGGCGCTCGGCCTGACGCTGGCGCTGGCGGTCAGCACGGCGGACTGGCAGGGCACGGTTCTGGACGGGCTGGGTTCGGCGGCGTTCATCGCGGCCTTCTTCTCGGCGCTCTCGACCCTGCGCAATGTCGCACAGACCTCGCCCGCGGTGCAGGCGGCGGGCCGGTTTCTCTCGGGCCAGCGGCCGGGTCGGCGCTATGCCGCGCTGACCGTGGGCGGTCAGGGATTCGCGTTGCTGCTCAATTACGGTGCCATCCAGCTCTTGGGCGCCTTGGCGCTCGCAAATGCCGGATCCGAGCCAAACGCAGAGGTGCGCGGGCACCGTATCCGGCGGATGCTCCTGGCCATTCAACGGGCCTTCGTGTCGACGCTTCCGTGGTCGCCCCTTTCCTTTGCGATGGCGATCTCGGTTAGCGTCGTGCCAGGGGCAAGCTGGTCACAGGCGATGGTCCCGGGGCTGGTTTCGTCCGCGCTTCTGGCCGGGGTCGGCTGGGGGCTGGATACCGCGTTCAAGCCAAGGCTGAGCGTAACGCCTCGACGCCCCGAGCCGAGTGGCTCCTGGGCCTCCATGTTGCCGATGGTCGCGCTGCTCGGGGTCCTGGTGGTCAGCGTCATTACCCTGTCTGCCGTCACGGACGTGCGGATCGTCGGCCTGGTGGTGGTTATCGTGCCGGTGATCGCACTTGTCTGGATGCTGATCCAGCACTGGGCACATGCGCCCGTCCGGTCGGTGGCGACGCGGGTCGGTGATTACGTGACCAAGGAACTGCCGGGGTATCGCGGCGAACTCACACTGCTGATGATGGCGGGGTATATCGGCACCGTCGGCTCGGCCCTGCTGGGGCCCTTGATGCAGCGTGCCGGGCTCGACCTTTCGGTGCTGCCCCCGTGGGTCATCCTCGTAAGCTTTGTCTGGCTCATCCCGCTGGCCGGGCAGGTCGGGATGAACCCGATCCTGGCCGTGACGCTGATCGCGCCGCTCATCCCCGGGGCGGACAGTCTTGGCGTGGCCCCGCCCGCCATCGTCGTGGCACTGGCAGCAGGCTGGGCGCTGAGCGGGGCCAGCTCGCCGTTCACCGCGACGACGCTGTTGATCGGATCCTTCGCCGGCATCAGCGCGCTGCGTGTCGGATGGGTGTGGAACGGTGTCTATACGCTAAGCTGCGGCATCGCACTGTCGATCTGGGTGGTGCTTTACGCCTTCGTCTTGTGATCACCGAATGGATAACGGCGCCGGTATTCAGCCGCCTCGGTGTTCCGGAGAATGTTGTTGGCCGTTCGTTCCAAACCCGTGCATCTGAATCAACGTCAGGGCAACACCCTCGCAGCGTTCGCGGGACGCGGTTTCCGAACTGGTGATATCGCCTGTCCGTTCAAGGTCTTGGCGGACATCTCAAAGATCAAGCAAGAGATGGTGGAGCCGAGGGGAATCGAACCCCTGACCTCGTCATTGCGAACGACGCGCTCTCCCAACTGAGCTACGGCCCCGGTGGGCGCTGATTTGCGCAATTTGCCTGCCAAGGTCAAGGGGCAAAGCGCCGCTCAGAAGCACGGGCGCAGCACGTGCCCTGCATAGATATCGGCGAGCCGTTGCACCGCATCCTCGGGCGGCAGTTCCTCGCTCTCGCCGGTGCGCCGCGAGGTGAGTTCGACCACGCCGTTCTTGAGCCCCCGCGGCCCCACGGTGATCCGCCACGGCAGGCCGATCAAGTCCATCGTGGCAAACTTGCCGCCCGCGCGCTCGTCGCGATCGTCGTAGAGCGGCTCGAGCCCCAGCGCCGTCATCGCGGCATAGAGCGCCTCGCAGGCGGCATCGGCCTCGGCGTCGCCCTGCTTGAGGTTCACGATACCCGCGTGGAAGGGGGTCACGCCCTCGGGCCAGATGATGCCCCGCTCGTCGTGGCTCGCCTCGATGATCGCGCCCACGAGGCGGCTCACACCGATGCCGTGGCTGCCCATGTGCACCGGCACGGGCTTGCCGTCGGGGCCCTGCACGGTGGCACCCATCGGCTCGGAATACTTTGTTCCGAAATAGAAAATCTGTCCCACCTCGATACCACGGGCGACGCGGCGACGGTCCTCGGGGATATCGTTGAACAGCGCCTCGTCATGGGTCTCGTCGGTGCGGGCATAGCGCGACGTGAATTCCTCAAGCACCGCGCGGCACTGCGCCGGGTCGTCATAGTCGATCTCGCGGTCGCCGAATTTCAGGTCGGTGATGGCGCTGTCGTAGAACACCTCGGACTCGCCGGTTTCGGCCAGCACGAGGAATTCGTGGGTGTCGTCGCCGCCAATGGGGCCGGAATCCGCCCGCATCGGGATCGCCTGAAGGCCCATCCGCTCGTAGGTGCGCAGGTAGCTCACGAGGTGGCGATTATAGGCGTGCAGCGCATCTTCTTTCGTCAAATCAAAGTTGTAGCCGTCCTTCATCAGGAACTCGCGGCCGCGCATGACGCCGAACCGGGGGCGGACCTCGTCGCGGAATTTCCACTGAATCTGGTAGAGGGTGAGGGGCAGGTCCTTGTAACTGCCTACGTGGGAACGAAAAATATCTGTTACCAGTTCCTCGGCCGTGGGCGTATAGAGCAGGTCGCGCCCGTGCCGGTCCTTCATGCGCAGCATTTCGGCGCCGTAATCGTCGTAGCGGCCGCTCTCGCGCCACAGGTCAGCCGATTGCAGGATCGGCATCTGGATCGGGTTGTGACCCGCGCGCGCCTGTTCCTCATGGACGATATTCTCGATCTTTCTCAAGACCTTGAAGCCCAGAGGCAGCCACGAATAGATGCCCGCCGTCGCCTGCTTGATCATGCCGGCGCGCAGCATCAGCCGGTGGCTGGCGATCTGCGCCTCGGCGGGCGTCTCCTTGAGGACGGGCAGGAAATAGCGGCTCAGACGCATGGGCGGGCCTCGTGGCTTGGGGGCGAATGTCGCGGCGGTTCTAGGCGAGAAGCCGAAGCGGGGCAAGACGCCGCGCGCGCCGCCCCGGCACCACCGAACCTGCAGGTTCAGCGCACGAACCGCACGGTTCGCGGGGCGCGGCGGGCGGTGGGGCGACGCGACGTTAACGGACGGCGGCGGCGCGCGCTGTTTGCCAGCGCTGCCATCCCTGGATAGGGGCGCGGTTTGCGGGGCTTTGCATGGGGGTGCGATTGAGGAATGAGGTCCTCGGGTCAAGCCCGAGGATGACGGAGGCGCTGGGTACGAGAGGTCCTCGGGTCGAGCCCGAGGATGACGGGGGGATGACGCGCCGAGCGCTCTTGAAACCCCCGGCGTCACAAGCGATGTTGCGCACACGCAGCCGAAGGAACGCCGATGGCCCTGCCGGTCCGGGATCAGATCAAGTACTGGGGCATCGCGGCCATCGCGGTGTTCGTGGTGCTGTGGTTCCTGGGCGACGTGATGCTGCCCTTCGTGCTGGGCGCGGCGGTGGCGTATTTCCTCGACCCCGTCGCCGACCGGCTGGAACGGATTGGGATGAGCCGCATCTTCGCCGTGGCGACGATCACCGCGGTGGCGGTGCTGGTACTGGTGATCGTGGCGCTGCTCATCATCCCGTCGATCGTGGCGCAGGCGATCGCCCTCTTCGACACCGCGCCGCAGCTTGCGCGCGATTTGCAGGGCTTTCTCGGCAAGCACCTGCCGTCGCTCTACGAGCCGGACTCGACGCTGCAGCAGGCGCTGCAATCGCTGGGCGAGACGGTGCGCGAGCGCGGCGGACAGCTTTTGCAGACCGCGCTCAGCTCGGCCGCGTCGCTGGTCAACGTGGTGGTGCTGCTGGTGGTGGCGCCGGTGGTTGCCGTCTACCTGCTCTATGACTGGGATCACATGGTGGAGCGGATCGACCACCTGCTGCCGCGCGATCACGCGCCGATCATCCGGCGGCTGGCGTGCGAGATCGACGCCACGCTGGCGAGTTTCGTGCGGGGCATGGGCACGGTCTCGGTGATCCTCGGCACCTATTACGCGGTGGCGCTGATGCTGGTGGGGCTGCAATTCGGCCTCGTCGTCGGGGCGGCGGCGGGGCTGGTGACGTTCATTCCTTATGTCGGCGCGATCTTTGGCGGCACGCTGGCGCTGGGACTGGCGCTGTTCCAGTTCTGGGGCGACTGGCTGAGCATCGGGCTGGTGGCGGCGATCTTCGTCGCCGGGCAGGTGATCGAGGGCAACCTGCTGACCCCGCGCCTTGTCGGCTCGTCGGTGGGGCTGCACCCGGTGTGGCTGATCTTTGCGCTGTCGGCCTTCGGCACGCTGTTTGGCTTCGTCGGCATGCTGGTGGCGGTGCCGGTGGCCGCCGCGCTGGGGGTGATCGCGCGGTTCGCCGTGGCGGAGTACCAGAAAGGCCGGCTCTATCGCGGGTTGGACGGGCGCGGCGAGGATCGGGGCGACGGATGACATCCCGGCAACTGGTCTTTGATCTGCCCGCGCGCACGGCGCTGGGCCGCGAGGATTTCTTCGTCTCGCCGGCCAACGCGCAGGCGGTGGCGCTGATCGAGGGCTGGCGCGACTGGCCGGCGCGAAAACTGGTACTGGCGGGGCCGCGCGGCGCGGGCAAGACGCACCTGGTGCATGTCTGGGCGGCGCTGACGGGTGCGCCGATCGTGGCCGCGGGGGACCTGGGCGGCGCCGATATCGACGCGCTGGCCGCCGGGCCGGTGGCGGTGGAGGATGCCGATGGCATCGCCGGGCACGCGGAGGCCGAGGCGGCGCTGTTTCACCTGCACAACCTGGTTCTGGCGGAAGGTCACGCGCTGCTGGTGAGCGCGGCCGCGCCGCCGCGGCATTGGGGCCTTGCCCTGCCCGACCTGGCGAGCCGGATGGAGGCCATGCTGCTCGCGCGGCTGGGGCCGCCCGACGACGCGCTGCTGGCGGCGGTGCTGGCCAAGCTCTTTGCCGACCGGCAGCTTGCCCCCGCGCCCGATTGCGTGCCCTACCTCGCGCGGCGCATCGAGCGCACGTTCGACGCCGCCCGCGCCACCGTCGCCGAGATCGACGCGCGGGCGCTGGCCACGGGGCGGGCGATCACGCGGCAGCTCGCCGCCGAGGTGCTGGACAATCGCGGTCACTGACGCCATCATCCGTCACCCGAGTGTTACACTCCGCCACCATAAGGCCCGCATGACTCAGGCTGATTTTCTCAGGAACCCCGCCCCCGAACCGGTCACGCCCGAGGGGCTGGACATTGCCGGGCCGGGCCGGTTCTTTAACCGCGAGCTGAGCTGGCTCGGGTTCAACTGGCGGGTTCTGGAAGAGGCGGAAAACCCGCGCGTGCCGCTGCTGGAGCGTCTGCGCTTCCTGTCGATCTCGGCCACCAACCTGGACGAGTTCTACAACGTGCGCGTGGCGGGCCTGCGTGAATTGGCCAAGGCGGGCAACACCACGCCCGCCGCCGACGGGCTGACGCCCGCCGAACAGCTCGTGCTGATCAACGAGAACGCCCGCAGGCTGCTGCAAGCGCAGCAACAGGCGTTCGAAACGCTGCGCACGGAGATGGAGGGCGAGCGTATCTCGATCCTCACCCATGACGTGCTCGACGACACGGACCGCGAGTACCTGGCCGAGATGTTCCTGCACCGGGTGTTTCCGGTGCTGTCGCCGCTGGCCATCGACCCGGCGCACCCGTTCCCGTTCATTCCCAATCTCGGCTACGTGCTGGCGTTGCAGATGTCGCGCATCTCGGACAAGCGCCCGCTTCAGGCGCTGCTGCCGATCCCGCAGCAGATCGACCGGTTCGTGGCGCTGCCCGCACCCGAGGGAGCGCACCGATTCCTGCCGCTGGAGGAATTGCTGCTGTTGCATCTCGACAGCCTGTTCCCCGGCTACCGCTACAAGGGGCATTGCGCATTCCGCGTGTTGCGCGACAGCGATCTCGAGGTCGAGGAAGAGGCCGAAGACCTGGTGCGCGAGTTCGAGGTGGCGCTGAAGCGCCGCCGCCGCGGCGAGGTGGTGCGGATGAAGATCACCTCGGGCGCGCCCGAGGCGCTGCGCGAGGTGATCATGGAGGAGCTGCACGTCATCCCCGACGAGGTGGTGGAGGTGGATGGCATGATCGGGCTCGCCGATCTCAAGGAGCTGGTGCTCGATGCGCGGCACGACCTGCTCTGGCCGCCGTTCACGCCGCGCGTGCCCGAGCGGGTGCAGGATCACGGCGGCGACATGTTCGCCGCGATCCGGCAAAAGGACATGCTGTTGCACCACCCCTACGAGACATTCGACATGGTGGTGCGGTTCCTGCAACAGGCCGCGCGCGACCCCGACGTGCTCGCCATCAAGCAGACGCTCTACCGCACGTCGCGCAACTCGCCCATCGTCGAGGCGCTGTGCGAGGCCGCCGAGGATGGCAAATCCGTCACCGCGCTGGTGGAGCTCAAGGCGCGGTTCGACGAGGCCGCCAATATCCGGCAGTCGCGGCGGCTGGAACGGTCGGGCGCGCATGTCGTCTATGGCTTTGTCGACTGGAAGACCCACGCCAAGATTTCCACCGTGGTGCGGCGCGAGGGCGACACCCTCGTGACCTATACCCATTACGGCACCGGCAATTACCACCCGATCACCGCGCGCATCTATACCGATTTGAGCTTTTTCACCTGCGACGCCAAGCTGGGGCGGGACGCGACCAAGGTGTTCAACTACCTGTCGGGCTATGCCGAGCCGGAGGGGCTTGAGAACATCTCGATCTCGCCCAAGTCGCTGAAGCCAAGGCTGCTCGACATGATCGGGCGCGAGGCCGAGCACGCCCGCGCGGGCAAGCCGGCGGCAATCTGGGCCAAGATGAACTCGCTGATCGAGCCGGACGTGATCGACGCGCTTTACGCCGCGTCGGAGGCGGGGGTGAAGATCGACCTCGTGGTGCGCGGCATCTGCGGGCTGAGGCCCGGCATCGCGGGGCTGTCGTCGAATATCCGCGTGAAATCCATCGTCGGGCGCTTTCTGGAGCATTCGCGCATCGTCTGTTTCGGCAACGGCGCCGGGCTGCCGTCAAAGAAGGCACGGGTGTTCATCTCTTCCGCCGACTGGATGGGCCGCAACCTCAACCGCCGGGTCGAGACGCTGGTGGAGACCACCAATCCCACCGTCAAGGCACAGATCGTCAGCCAGATCATGGCCGCCAACATGGCCGACGTGGCGCAAAGCTGGGTCATGGCGCCCGATGGCAGCTTCGTGCGCGAACCGACCCCCGAGGGGGAATTCGCGTTCAACTGTCACCGCTTCTTCATGGAGAACCCGTCGCTGTCGGGGCGCGGCTCGGCGGGGGCGTCGGACGTGCCCACCCTCACCCACACCGACGATTGACCCGCGCGCGCCCGCGGCCTAGACACGTCAGGGACCGGCAAGGCAGACGATGGACGGCGTGAACGATCCCGCAGCGCACAGCGACCGCCCCTTCGGGCGCCCGCTCTTCGACAGCCCCGAGGCGCGCGCGCTGTCGCGCGTGGGTGTGGTGGACGTGGGTTCCAACTCGGTGCGTCTCGTGGTGTTCGACGGTGCCGCGCGCAGCCCGGCCTATTTCTTCAACGAGAAGGTGATGTGCGGCCTCGGCGCGGGCATGGCCGAGACCGGGCGGCTGGATCCGCAAGGCCGCGCGCGCGCGCTCGACGCGCTCAGGCGTTTCGCGCATGTGGCCGACGGGCTGGGCACCGGCCCGCTCAACGCGGTGGCGACGGCGGCGGTGCGCGAGGCCGAGGATGGCCCCGATTTCGTCGCCGAGGTGGAGCGCGAGACAGGCATCCGGCTCTTTGTCATCGACGGCCCCGAAGAGGCACGGCTCTCGGCGCAAGGGGTGCTGCTGGGCTGGCCGGGGGCCTATGGCCTCGTGTGCGACATGGGCGGCTCGTCCATGGAACTGGCCGAGATCGACGGCGGCCGCGTTGGGCGCTGCGTCAGTGCCAAGCTCGGTCCGCTCAAGCTGCGCGATCTCAAGGGTGGCAAGAAGGCGCGCAAGGCGCTGATCCGCGAAACGGTAGAGCGGCTGCGCGACGGGCTCGGTGAACAGAAGAACCGGCTGTTCCTGGTGGGGGGCTCGTGGCGCGCGATCGCCCGCGTCGACATGGCGCGGCGCGGCTATCCGCTGCACGTTCTGCACGAATACCGCATGACCGCCGCCGACCTGCGCGCCACCATCAAGCATATCGCCAAGCACGACGCGGACGCGTTGCGCGCGCAATCGGGCGTGTCGGCGGCGCGCATCGCGCTGGTGCCCTTTGCCGCCGAGGTGCTGCGCGAGGTGGTGCGCAGCTTTCGCCCGCATGACATCGCGGTGTCGAGCTACGGTATCCGCGAGGGGCTGCTCTATGAACAGATGCCGGAATCGCTGCGCGTGCGCGACCCGTTGATCGAGGCATGCCGCTTTTCCGAGGCCAAGGACGCGCGCCTGCCCGGTTTCGGCCAGGTGATCTATCGCTTCATCGCGCCGCTCTACAAATCCGCACGGCCCGAACGGCTGCGGCTGGTCAAGGCGGCCTGCCTGCTGCACGATGTGAGCTGGCGGGCCCATCCCGACTACCGCGCCGAGGATTGTTTCGACAACGCCACCCGCGCCAATCTCGGCGGACTAAAGCATTCCGAGCGGGTGTTTCTCGGGCTGGCACTGCTGCACCGCTATTCCAACAACCGCGCGGGCACGCGGTTCGACACGCTGGAAGAGCTGATTTCCGAGCGCGACCGCAACGAGGCCGAGATCCTCGGGCGCGCGCTGCGGTTGGCGGCGATGCTGTGGCTGACCGACGAGACCGATATCGCGCGGATGCGCTGGCACCCGCGGCGCAAGGTGCTGAGGCTCGATCTCGCCTCGGACGCCTCGGCGCTGTTCGGCGAGGTGGCGCAGGCGCGCTTCAAGGCGCTGGCCGGGGCGCTGGGGGCCGTGCCGGAGGTCCGCATCGGCAGGAAGCGGCTTTCGGTCTGAGCGCCGCGGGGCGCGGGCGGCGTTCAGTCCTCGGCCCACATGCGGTAGAGATTGCTCTTGGCCTTGAACAGCCGGTCGAAGGCCGGGGTCTTGCCCTGCGCGTCAAAGACCTCTCGCGTTGCCACGTCGAGATCGTAGAGCACCTCGCGCCGCGCCGCGTCGCGCACCCGGCTGGTGACCCAGCCGACCACGGCAAGCCGCTCACCGTCCGACACCGGCTCGACCCGGTGCAGCGCCGATGTGGGATAGAGCACCGCGTCGCCGGCATTCAGGCGGATCACCCGTTCCTCGATCCCGTCGTCGATGCACAGCCCGCCGCCCTCGTAATCGTCCGGATCCGAGAGCGGCAGGGTAAAGGAGAGGTCCGTGCGGCTGCCATTCATGATCGGATCATCGACGTGGAGGCCGTATTCCATGCCGGTGCGGTAGCGCGACAGCAGCAGCCGGGCAAAGCGCTTGGGCCGCGCGGCGGCGAGAAACACCTCGTGGCGCATGAGCGCGCGGCGGGCCTTTTCGAAAATCGCCTCGCGCCCTTTCGAGGGCTGCGCTTGCAGGTTGGCCTTCACGTCGCGGGCATAGCGCCCCGCGGTAGTCTTGCCATCGCCGAATTCGAGCTTGGCGGCGGCGTCCCGCAACGCCGCCACCTCGCCCGCATCGAGCACGTCACCGATGACGAGGATCATCCGCTCAGCCCAGCCCGAAGCCGGTGAGTTCGATCCGCGCCGCGGCCCCCATCAGGATCGAGGGGGCCATTTCGAAATCGCCCTCGCCCTGAAGATCGCCGAAGGCGGCGTTGGTGGCCTTTAGATGGTCGAGGATTTCCAGCCCCGCCGCCTTGATGGCGGGATCTTCGCTCTCGGCCATCTGCCGCGCCTCGCTCTCGACCACGCGCAGGAACCCCCATGCGTCCTGGTATTCGTGCAGGTTCGACACCTCGCCGCCCGCGACGGCGACGGTGTATTCCTCGCCCGCCACGCGGGTCAGCGCGGCCAGCCCCATGACCTGATCGGCGGGGGACATGGTGGCGCGCACCTCTTCCATCATGGCGCGGGCGGCCTCGAAAGCGGCACGCACCTCGTCGAGCGGCGCGCCCGTTTCGGCGGCCTCGGCAATGGCCCCGATCCGGTCCTTCAGCGCGCCCTTGTCCATCGCCGCGAGCGGGGCCGCGACGGCGTCGTATTTCTCCTTGATCGGGTGACCCATATGGGTGCGCGCGGCATCGAGATCGCCCGCCTCGTAAAGCGCGAGACCGGCGCGCAGGTGGCCCTCCATGAAGCTCAGGTCGCGCTGCAGGCGCTGTTCGGGATCGGCAACACCGGCGCTGCCTTCACCTTCCCCCTCACCTTCACCTTCTCCTTCGCCCTCAGCGGCGCTGGCTTCACCTTCGCCTTCGGCGGCGCTGGCTTCGCCCTCGCCTTCGACCTGCGCGAGGATGATACCGGATTGTTCGGTCTCGACAGGGGTATAGCCGTCCTCGGACGCTGCGGCGCCGGTCGCGGTCATGCCCGCGAGAACGGTGCCGAGGGTCAGGGTGCGGCGCACGGTGACGCTGCGTGGTTTGGTCCGGTCGGTCATGAGTATCCCCCTGTTTCGCGTTAAATCCGACAAATTCTGTTGGAATTGATAGCTCCCCGACGGCATGGGGTCAAGAAGCCCGATTGCTTTGGTCAGCTTTCTCATCTGCCGCACCACTTGCCACCGTGAGACGGGGGCAATAGGCTCCGCGCGAAACGGGACAGGACCATCCGACATGCACAAAAGACCGCTGGGCCGCACCGGCATCGAGGTGAGCGCGCTGTGCCTCGGCTCGATGACCTGGGGCGCGCAGAACACCGCCGAAGAGGGCCACGCGCAGATCGACCGGGCGCTGGAACGGGGCGTGAATTTCATCGACACCGCCGAGATGTATCCCACCGCGCCCGTCCGAGCCGAAACCACCGGGCGCACCGAGGAGATTATCGGCGACTGGGTCGCACGGACGGGGCGGCGGGACGAGGTGGTGCTGGCCACCAAGCATTCCGGCGCGGGGTTCAGGCACGCCCGCGACGGCGCGCCGATCTCGGCGGCGACCATACCCGAGGCGGTGGAGGGGTCGCTGCGGCGGCTGCGCACCGATTACATCGACCTGTATCAATTCCACTGGCCCAACCGGGGCAGCTACATGTTCCGCCAGAACTGGAGCTATGACCCCTCGGGGCAGGACCGCGCCGCGACGCTCGCGCACATGGAAGAGGCGCTGGAAGCCTTGCAACGCGAGGTCGACAAGGGCCGCATCCGCGCCTTTGGACTGTCGAACGAGAGCGCGTGGGGCACGGCACAATGGCTGCGGCTGGCCGAGGCGGGGCGCGGGCCCCGCGTGGCCTCGATCCAGAACGAGTATTCGCTGATGTGCCGCCTCTACGACACCGACCTGGCGGAGTTGAGCGTCAACGAGGATGTCGGCCTGCTGGCGTTCTCGCCGCTGGCGGCGGGGATGCTGACGGGCAAGTACCAGGACGGCGCGCTGCCCGCAGGGTCACGCATGACGATCAACACCGATCTCGGCGGGCGCCGCGTGCCGCGCGCCTTTGCCGCCGTGGATGCCTACCTGGAGGTGGCGCGCAAGCACGGGCTCGACCCGGTGCAGATGGCGCTGGCGTGGTGCCTGACGCGGCCCTTCATGTGTTCGGCAATCTTCGGCGCGACGCGCATGGATCAGCTCGAGCGGGCGCTGGGCGCGGCGGACGTGACGCTGGGCGACGAGGTGCTGGCCGATCTCGACGCGACGCACAGGGCGCACCCGATGCCGTTCTGAGACCCTCCCTATCGCCGCCGCCCCAGCCGTGCCTCGCGCATGAGCGTGTAAAGCCCCGAGGCCACGATCACCGCCGCGCCGATCAGCGTCCACGTATCGGGCCGCTCGGCAAAGACCAGCATCCCGATCCCCAGCGCGAACACCAGGCGCGTGTAGCGAAACGGCGTCACCACCGCCACCTCGCCCACCCGCATCGCCGCGACGATGGCGTAATAGGCCCCCACGCCGCAGGCCAGCGCCAGCCCGAGGTCACGCATCTGCACGCCCCCCGGCACCACCGGCCCGTCCCCGAACGCCAGAAGGATCGCGCCCGTCGGCACCAGCGTGGCAAAGGCATAGGCCGAGAGCTGCATCGACGAGATCGCCGCCGGCACCGCCCGCGTTGCCAGGTCCCGCGCCGCCAGCCCGACCACCGCCCCCACGGCAAAGAGCGAGGCGGGCGCAAAGCCTTCGAGCCCCGGGCGCACCACCATCAGCACGCCCGCGAACCCCACCAGGATCGCCGACCACCGCCGCCAGCCCACCGGCTCGCCCAGGAACAGCGCCGCACCCAGCGTGACGGCGAGCGGCGTCGCCTGAAGAATCGCCGAGGCCGACGACAACGGCGTCAGCGCGATCGCGGTGACGAAACACATGGTGCCCGCCATCTCTCCGGTGTTGCGCAGGATCACCGGCCGCGCCAGCAAATCCCGCGAGAACAGCCGCCGCCCCTGCCCCAGGCAGATCGCGGCGAATATCACCGCGCCGCCCAGCCCCAGCACCATGATGATCTGCCCCACCGGCATGGCCCCGGCCAGCCGCTTGATGAACATGTCCTCCAGCGCGAAGCCGGCCATCGCCAGCACCATCAGCACGCTGCCGCGCAGGTTTTCCATTCTCGGGGGCCTTTCCTCGGGGGCGATCCCCCCCTATTCGCACAGCCCGCGACGGGGCGAAAGCCACTGCCCTACGACAACACGACGATGCCGCTGTGCTTGGCCTTGTGCTCGGGTTCGACATGGATCGTCACCCGCGCATCGGGCAGCGCGCCCATCAGCGCCGCCTCGATCCGGTCGCACAGCGCGTGGGCGGCCTCTACCGTGGTTTCACCCGGCACCACCAGGTGAAACTCGATGAACGTCACCGGACCGGCGTGGCGCGTGCGCAAATCATGCGCCTCCAGCGCGGTCTCGCCCTCGGCGCTCTCGGCGATGATGCGGCGGATGCGCACCAGCTCGTCATCCGACACCGCCTCGTCCATCAGCCCGCTCAGCGAGCCGCGGATCACGCTCCAGCCCGACCACAGGATGTTGAGCGCCACCAGCACCGCGAGCGCGGGGTCGAGCACCCACCACCCCGTCGCCACTGCCAGCGCCACGCCACCCAGCACGCCCACCGACGAGACCACGTCGGTCATCAGGTGCCGCCCGTCGGCGGCCAGCGCCGGCGAGCGGTGCCGCCGCCCCTCGCGGATCAGCAGCCACGCCCATACCGCGTTGATGAGCCCCGCCCCCGCATTGACCGCCAGCCCCAGCCACGGCGTGTCGATCGCGCGCGGGCTCGCCAGCCCGTCCCACGCCTCGCGCAGGATGAACACCGCGGCCAGCACGATCAGCACGCCTTCCAGCACCGCGGCGAAGAATTCGGCCTTGTGATGGCCGAACGGGTGGTTGGCATCCGCCGGACGCCGCGCCAGCCGCAAGGCGGCGATCACCGCCAGCGCGGTGGCCACGTTGACCACGCTTTCGAGCGCGTCGGACATGAGCGCCACCGAGCCGGTCACGCGCCACGCCACCACCTTGAGCGAGAGCACCGCAAGCCCCACCAGCACGCTGCCCAGCGCCAGCCGCATCACCCGGTCCATGTTCCGCGCTACTCCTTGTCCTTGCGCGGCACGCCGTAAAGCTCCAGCCGGTGCCCCACAAGCCGATAGCCCAGCTTCTCGGCGATGCGCTCCTGCAGGGCCTCGATATCGGGATCGACGAACTCGATCACGTCGCCGGAATTGACGTCGATGAGATGATCGTGATGGGCGCGCTCGGCATCCTCGTAGCGCGCGCGCCCGTCGCCGAACTCCAGCTTGTCGAGGATACCCGCCTCCTCCAGCAGCTTGACCGTGCGATACACCGTGGCGATGGAGATCTTCGGGTCGCGGGCGGTGGCGCGGGCGTGCAGTTCCTCGACATCGGGGTGATCGTCGGAAATCTCCAGCACGCGGGCGATCACGCGCCGCTGCCCGGTCATCCTCAGCCCCCTGGCCGCGCAGCGCTCGGTGATGGTGTCGCGCATCGCACGCCTCCGCATCGGTTACGCAAGCCGGGATAGCGCCCCAAGCGGCGCATTTCCACCCTTTTCAGGACCGCCGAGCGACCCCGGTCACTCCTGGATCGGCGCTACGGCGTTGGCGGAACATGGGGGACTCGCGTCAATGCGCGGATCAACACATGCTTGCACGCCTCGGCTGCCGGTCGATGCGTGGCACACTCCGACCACCGTTCCTGCCGGCAGCGCGACAACCACCCGTCAATGCGGCGCCACCTTGGAGAAGAGCTGGATCACCACGATCCCGGCGAGAATCATCGCGGTGCCGATCATCGCGGGCGCGTCCAGCTTCTGCCCGAAGATCACGTAGCCGATGGCGGCGATGAACACGATGCCCAGCCCCGACCAGATGGCATAGACCACGCCCACCGGCATGTATTTGAGCGTCAGCGCCAGGAGGTAGAAACTGATCGCGTAGGCGACCACCACCAGCACCGACGGCCACAGCCGGGTGAATTGCTGGCTGGCCTGCAATGCCGTGGTGCCCGCCGTCTCGGCGAGGATCGCCAGCGCGAGAAAGATATAGACCTGGACGCTCATGGCAGACGCTCCTTGGATGGGATGTGGCCCCTCGTTACGCGAGCCCCCTCGCGCGGTCCAGCCCGTCCCGCCGCTTGCCAGCGGCGCCCCGCTGCCCCATATCTCGGATCATGTTGAAATTCACGCCGATCCTTCTGGCGCTTCTCTACGCGCTCGCGATGTATCGCTTCTCGGTCTGGCGCACCACGCGCGAGCTTGACGCGCGCTCGACCGAGTTGGCCGACCCGCGGCTCAAGTCGGTGTTCGACCGCCTCGCCCGCGCGCTCGACCTGCCGCGCGTGCGCGTGCATCTCTACGAGATCGACCCGGTGAACGGGCTCGCCGCCCCCGACGGGCGCATCTTCATCACCCGCGGCTTCTACCGCAAGTTCCAGACCGGCGAGGTCTCGGCCGAGGAAATGGCCAGCGTGATCGCGCACGAGCTTGGCCACGTTGCCTTGGGCCACGCGCGGCGGCGGATGATCGACTTTTCCGGGCAGAACGCCCTGCGCACGGCGCTGGCGATGATCCTGTCGCGTTTCCTGCCCGGCATTGGCGTGTGGATCGCCAACGGTATCACGTCGCTTCTGGCCGCGCGGCTGTCGCGCGGCGACGAACACGAGGCCGACGCCTACGCCGCAGCACTTCTGACCAAGGCGGGGATCGGCACCGAGCCGCAGAAATCGCTGTTTCAGAAGCTCGAGGCGCTGACCTCGGGCGCGGGCGGCCCGATGCCCGCGTGGCTGATGAGCCACCCCAAGACCGCCGACCGCATCGCCGCCATCGAGAAGCTCGAGAACCGCTGGCAGCGTTCGCTGGATTAACGTCGTCCTCGGGCTTGACCCGAGGATCTCTTGACCGGGAGGTCCTCGGGTCAAGCCCGAGGATGACATTTCCACACCCATTCCGTTGCGCAAATCCCTTCACACCTTCCCCGTGCGCTGCGCGGCACGAACCTTGCGGTTCGCCTCTCGAGCCTACAGGTTCGCCCCGGTGCCGCTTGGCATTTTTTTGATCAAATTATCCTTGGCAAGCCCCCTGCCCCGCGATAGGCTCGCCAAAACCCCGTTCAGGACCTCCCCGATGGACCTCTCACAGTTCCAGACCTTCCGCGTGGCCGCGTGCGACCTCAACGGCAGGATGCGCGGCAAGCGCCTGCCCGCAAGCTTTGCCGACAAGCTCGACGACGGTAGCCTGCGTATGCCACTAAGTGCCTTGAATCTCGATATTTTCGGTGCCGATATCGAGGGCTCGCCGCTGGTTTTCGACAGCGGCGACATTGACGGGCGCCTGTTCGCGACCGACCGTGGTGCCGTGCCCCTGCCCTGGCTGGAAGAGCCGCAGGCGCTGGTGCCGATGGTGATGCATTACGAGGACGGCACGCCCTTCGCGGGCGACCCGCGCCACGCGCTCTCGGCTGTTCTGGCGCGCTATGCCGCCCGCGGATGGGAGGTGTTCGCCGCTACAGAGCTTGAGTTCACGTTGGTCGATCCATCCGGCAAGTCGTTGAAAACAATTCGCGATCCACGTTCCGGGCGGCGCATGAAGGCGCCCGGCATCCTCAGCTTGGGGCAGATGGACGCGTTCGACGAATTCCTCTCGGCGCTTTATGCGGCGGGCGACGCGATGGGCATCCCGGTGGAATCGGCGATCTCGGAGGCCGGGATCGGACAGTTCGAATTGACCCTCCACCACCAATCCGCGCTGCGCGCCGCCGATGATACCTGGCTGTTCAAGACCCTCATCACCGGGCTTGCGCGACGGCACGGCTATGTCGCCACGTTCATGGCCAAGCCCTTCGACGCCGATAGCGGCAACGGCATGCACATGCATTTCTCGGTGCTGGACCGCGACGGGAACAACGTGTTCGACGACGGCACGCCACGCGGCTCCGATGTGCTGCGCAGCGCGGTGGCAGGGTGCCTCGCGGCGATGCCCGCCTCGACGCTCATCTTCGCGCCGCACGCCAACAGCTACGCCCGTCTCGTGCCCGGCGCGCATGCGCCCACCGGCGCGGGCTGGGGGTATGAGAACCGCACCGCCGCGCTGCGCATCCCCGGTGGCGCGGGCGCCGCACGCCGGATCGAGCACCGCGTGGCGGGTGGCGACATCAACCCCTACCTGACCTTTGCCGCCATCCTTGGTGCTGCAATCACCGGCATCGACGACGCGATGACGCCCCCCGACCCGATCGCCGGCAACGCCTACGAGGCAGACCTGCCGCAGCTTGCCGCCGACTGGGAGAGCGCCATCGACCTGTTCGAGGCCGATCCGCTGATCGCCCGCATCTTCCCCGCCGATCTGATCGCCAACCTGGTGATGACCAAGCGCCAGGAACACGCGCGCATCGACCAGATGGCCGCAGAGGATCACTGGAAGGTCTATCTCGAAACGGTGTAGGGTTCGGGAAAGCCCACCGCCAAGATTTGATCAAACAACGGACACCCAAATGAAGATCGGCATCCTGAAAACCGGCCACGCCCCCGACATCGTGCTGGGTGAACTGGGCGATTACGACGCCATGTTCGCGCGGCTGCTGGAGGGGCACGGATTCGACTTCGAACCGTACAACGTGGTCGATGAAGAATTCCCTGACGGACCGCACGCCGCCGACGGCTGGCTCGTCACCGGATCAAAACACGGCGTCTACGAGGATCATCCGTGGCTGCCACCGCTGGAGCAACTCATCCGCGACATCCGCGCGGCGGATCTGCCGCTCGTGGGTGTGTGCTTCGGCCACCAGGTGATCGCGCAGGCGCTGGGCGGCAAGGTGGTCAAGCACCCCGACGGCTGGCGCGTGGGCGCCACGACCTACGAGATTGACGGCCGCCCCTACACCCTCAACGCCTGGCACCAGGACCAGATAATCGCGGCCCCGCCGGGCTCGGAGGTAGTGGGCCGCGCCGAGGGCTGTGACATCGCCGCGCTGCGATACGGTCCGCGCATCTTCAGCGTTCAGCCGCACCCCGAGTTCAATGCCACCATGATGGACCGTCTGATCGAGCACCGCGCCATCGGCGTGGTTCCCGATCCGCTGCGCGATCATGCGCGCGCCCGGCTCGACACACCGACCGACACGGACGCGATGGCGCAGACCATCGCCGACATTTTCACGAAAGGCGGCTGAGATGGCTGATTTGAAAGAGTTCGTCAAAGGGCTTCCCGAGGCGGCGCAAGCCTATCTGGAGAACCGCCGCCTCGACGAAGTTGAATGCATCATCTCGGACCTGCCCGGAATCGCCCGCGGCAAGGCCGTTCCAGCGACGAAATTCGCCCGGCAAGACTATTTCCACCTGCCAGATTCGATCTTTTACCAGACCATCACCGGCGACTGGGGCGAAGCCGCGGGCGACGAAGGTTTTATCGAGCGCGACATGATCCTGCGCCCCGACATGTCCACCGCGTCGGCCGCGCCGTGGACGGCGGACTGGACGATACAGGTGATCCACGATGCGTTTGACCGCGAGGGCGCGCCGATCCCGTTCAGCCCGCGCAACGTGCTGCGCCGTGTGGTCGAGATGTATCACGCGCGCGGCTGGAAGCCCGTGGTCGCGCCCGAGATGGAATTCTTCCTCGTGGCGCGCAACCTCGACCCCGCCCAGGCGATCAAGCCGATGATGGGCCGCTCCGGTCGCCCGGCGGCGGCACGACAGGCCTATTCGATGACCGCCGTCGATGAATTCGGCCCGGTGATCGACGACATCTACGATTTCGCCGAGGCGCAGGGCTTCGAGATCGATGGCATCACGCAGGAGGGCGGTGCCGGGCAACTCGAGATCAACCTGCGGCACGGCGATCCGATCAAGCTCGCCGACGAGGTGTTCTACTTCAAGCGGTTGATTCGCGAGGCGGCGCTGAAGCACGACTGCTTTGCCACCTTCATGGCCAAGCCGATCGAGGACGAGCCGGGTAGCGCCATGCATGTCCACCATTCGATCCTCGATATCGAAACCGGGCGCAACCTCTTTGCCGGGCCGCAGGGCGGTGAGACCGACCTGTTCTTTCACTTCATCGGCGGCTTGCAGAAACACCTGCCTTCGGCCATCGCGGTGCTGGCACCTTACGTCAATTCCTATCGCCGCTACGTCAAGGATCATGCCGCGCCCATCAACCTCGCCTGGGGACGCGACAATCGCACCACCGGGATCCGCGTGCCGCTCTCGGGCCCCGACGCGCGGCGGGTCGAGAACCGGATGGCCGGGATGGACTGCAACCCCTATCTTGGCATCGCCGCGAGCCTTTCCTGCGGCCTGCTGGGCATCCTGAACGAGGAGTGGCCCGACAAGCAATTCAAGGGCGATGCCTATTCCGGCGAGTCCGACATTCCCAACGTGATGGGCGAGGCGCTGACCCTCTTCGAGGAGGCCACGGCGCTGCACGACATCCTCGGGCCCGAGTTTGCCCGTGTCTATGCCATCGTGAAGCGCACAGAGTACGAGGAATTCCTGCAAGTCATCAGTCCGTGGGAACGCGAGCACCTGCTACTCAACGTCTGAGCCCCGGGGCGCGGAAGGTGAGTATTTCGGGAGAGATGAAGCCATGAACCTGCTCCATGCCAACGACCGGCGGGGGGAGTATCCGCCAAGCTGGTACGCCGCCACGACCGAGCCGCTGCCGCCGTTCCCGCCCCTGCGCGGCGCGGCGCGGGCCGATGTCTGCGTTGTGGGCGCGGGCTATACCGGGCTGTCTGCGGCGCTGCACCTGGCCGAGGCAGGGCACGACGTGGTGCTGCTCGAGGCGCAGCGCGTGGGCTTTGGCGCGTCGGGGCGCAATGGCGGACAATTGGGCAGCGGGCAGCGGATGGAACAGACCGCGCTGGAGCGGCTGGTGGGTGCGGATGACGCAAGCCATCTGTGGCGGCTGGGAGAGGAGGCCAAGGACCTCGTCAAAGGGCTGGTGGCGCGCCACGGCATCGACTGTCACCTCAAGCCGGGCGTGGCGCACGCCAGTTTCACCCCGCGCGAGATGGACGAGGAACATGCCTATGCCGCCCATCTCGCCGCGCGCTACGGCTATGAGCAGATCGAGACGCTGGACCGCGAGGCGATGCACGCGCTCTGCCCCTCGCCCACCTATCACGGTGGCACGCTGGACATGGGCGCCGCGCATCTGCACCCGCTGGCCTTTGCCTTGGGGCTGGCGCGGGCGGCGCAGGCGGCGGGGGTGCGTATCCATGAGGGCGCGCAGGTGCACGACATCCGGCGCGGGGCCAAGGCCCGCGTGGCCACCGATGCGGGCCATGTCGAGGCGGATCACGTGGTGCTGGCCTGCAACGGCTATCTCGGCGGGCTGGACCGGCGGGTGGCCACGCGCGTCATGCCGATCAACAATTTCATCGTCGCGACCAAGCCGCTGGGAGAGGACGCCGCGCGCGTGCTGACCCGCGACGTGGCGGTGGCGGACACGAAATTCGTGGTGAACTATTTCCGTCTCAGCCATGACAAGCGGCTTCTGTTTGGCGGTGGTGAGAGCTATGGCTACCGCTTTCCGCGCGACATCCGCGCCACGGTGCGGCGGCCCATGCTCGAGATATTTCCGCATCTGGCGGAGGTGCCGCTCGACTATGCCTGGGGCGGGACGCTGGCCATCACCATGAAGCGGATGCCGTATCTGGCGAGGGTCGCGCCCAATATCCTGTCGGCCTCGGGCTATTCGGGCCACGGGGTGGGTATGGCGACGCTCGCGGGGCGGCTGATGGCCGAGGCGGTGCGCGGGCAATCGGATGGATTCGACTGCATGACTCGCGTGCCCTGCCCCGCCTTTCCCGGCGGCACGGCACTGCGCAGCCCGCTCCTGGTGCTGGCAATGAGCTGGTTCGCGCTGCGCGACCGGCTTGGGCTCTGACGGGCTTTGACAAACCGTCACAATTCGGGCCTATATGTTCGGGAAAGCCGAAGGTCACTTTCAGGAAAGCCGAACACATGACGCAAGCCCCGAATGTCCACGACGCCGAGCCGATCCCCGAAGCCGCGCGCGCCGAGATCGAGCGGCTGCTCCTCTCCGGCGACCTGTTTCGCTACACCGCTCCGCGAAACGCGCCGGTGACACTGCTCGAGCGCGAATTCGCGGAGATGATGGGCACATCCTATGCGCTCGCCGTGTCGTCGTGCTCGGCGGCGCTGTTCCTGTCGCTCAAGGCGCTGGGGCTGCCCCGGGGGGCAAGGGTGCTGATCCCCGGTTTCACCTTTGCCGCGGTGCCCTCCTCGGTGGTCCATGCCGATTGCGTGCCGGTGCTGTGCGAGGTGGGCGAGGATTACCGGGTCGACATCGCCGATTTCGAGGCGCGGCTCGAGGGTGTCCAGGCGGTGATCGTCAGCCACATGCGCGGCCACACCTCCGACATGGACGCGATCATGGCGCTGGCAGAGGCGCGCGGCGTGCCGGTGATCGAGGACGCGGCGCATTCGCTGGGCACGCTGTGGCGCGGGCGAAAGATCGGCACGATAGGACGGGTGGGCTGTTTCAGCTTTCAGTCCTACAAGCTGGTGAACGCGGGCGAGGGCGGCATTCTGATCACCGACGATGCCGACCTCGTGGCGCGTGCGGTGATCATGTCCGGCGCCTACGAACACAATTGGGCCAAGCACATGGACGGCCCCGATGAAGCGCTCGACGCGGCCTTTGCCCGCTGGCAGAACCGGCTGCCGCTCTACAACCTGCGCCTGTCGAACCTGTCGGCGGCGATCATCCGGGCACAACTGCCAGAGGTCCCGCGCCGCGTTCAGGCGGGCCGCGCCAACCACGATCACGTGGCCGGGCGGCTCGACTCGTCGCCGCACCTGTCGGTACCTGCCCCGCTCGACGGCGAGGTGCGTGCGCCCGATTCGATCCAGTTCAACCTCGTCGGGCTGAGCGACGCGGAAGCCCGCGATTTTGCCGAGAATGCCGCTGCGCGCGGTGTCAAGGTGCAGGTGTTCGGGCAGAGCACGGACAACGCGCGCGCCTTCTGGAACTGGGGTTTTCTGCCCGGACCCGCGCCCGACCTGCCGCGCACGCGGGCGATGCTGATGCGGGCCTGCGACGTGCGCCTGCCCGCGCGGCTGACACGACAGGACTGCGATACCGTGGCCGATATCCTGCTCGAGGCGGTGGCAGAGGTGACGGGTGCGCGTCGTGCCTACGGCACCTGACAGACGCAAAGGGGCCGCCCGCGATGCGGACGGCCCGGCATTCGTGTGAGCGGTGAGCGCAAGGCTTATTCCGGCTTGCCCGCCTCGATCGAGATCTCGACTTGCACCTCGTCGCTGACATAGGGCGCGAACTTGCCGAGCCCGAAATCGGTGCGCGTGAGCGTGGTCGTGGCGTCGAACCCGACCCAGGGGCGGTTCTCCATCGGGTGGGCGTCGGCCTTTTGATTCATCACCGTGTCGAGATCAACCGATTTGGTGACGCCGTTCATGGTCAGATCACCGGTGATGATCGCGGTGTTCTCGCCCGTCACTTCGATACCGGTCGAAGTGAAGGTGACCATGTCGCCCGCCTCCGCACCGAAGAAGTCATCGGACATGAAATGCTCCTCGCGTGCTTCCCAGCCGGTGAACATCGACATCACCGGCATGGAAACGCTGACCGAGGAATTGGCCGGGTCGTCCTCGTCGAACTGGATTTCACCCTCGAAACCCGAGAACATCCCCGTGGTCGTCGAGAAGCCAAGGTGGTTGTAGGTGAACACGACTTGGCTGTGGGCGGGGTCGAGTTCGTAGGTCTCGGGCGCGGCATGGGCCACGGAGGCGGCAAGTGCGAACGCGGCCGAGGTAGCGGCGGCGAAGAGAGTCGGTCTCATGTGCAAAAAACTCCAATCCTGCAATCGTCAAGCGATACGCAGGAGATTGGATCATTCGTGGCGGAGAACAATAGCACAGTTTCAAACAACCCCTGTGGACAGGCGAACACTCGCCGCGGCCTGCCAACGGTCAGCGTGCGGCGGCGAGCGCCTCGCGCAGGAGCCGTTCGCGGTACCTGCCCGCCACATGGAGCGACACAACGAGCCGCCCACTGCGGTCGCGCGCGCTCAGCAACCCGTCACGCAGGGACAGCTCGGGCAGATCGTCGAGCGGGTGCACCGACACGTGATGTACGCCGCCGTGACCCCGGGTTAGCACACGCAACTCGCGCGCGGTACGGTCGATTTGCACCTCGGGGCGCCTGTCGGGCAGGCGCGCGGCGTGGAGACAGAGCGCCCCGGACCAGAAAAGACCTATCGAGAACAAAAGCTTGATAAGCATCATAGCGGGATCGGCGCCGTGCGTCGGCAGCACCCAGAGTCCAAGTGCCGCCGCGATGAGCCCCGCGCCCGCCAAACGCAGCACGATCCGCACCAAGCCGCGCCCCCCGTCACGAACGGGAATGCCGGGATCGCCGCCGCGCAGGGGCGGACCTGCGAGATCGCAATCGAAATCGGAATGCGCAACCATGATCCTCTCCTTCCCTCGACAGACCCATTATGCGCGGCAATCGTGCCCGGAATTGGGCAACCCGGGGGCCAAGACCGGATCCGGCGCGATCGCCCTTGCAGGCACGGATGCAGCACGGTATACGCCGCCAACCTTTCGCAAACGTTATGGACCGCGCAGACTCTCGTGGACGGGCAGCGAAAGGGTATCGCCCGCCCTATGAAATGCGCCTTGACAGAAGTGGAGACGACATGCCGCTTTACGAGCATGTGATGATCGCGCGCCAGGATCTTTCCAACGCGCAGGCAGAGGGGCTCATCGAGCATTTCAGCACCATTCTCGCCGATAACGGGGGCAAGGCCCTCGATACCGAGTACTGGGGCGTCAAGACGATGGCCTACAAGATCAACAAGAACCGCAAGGGCCACTACGCCTATCTCAGGACCGACGCACCGGCCGCCGCCGTGCAGGAAATGGAGCGCCTGATGCGTCTGCACGACGACGTGATGCGCGTGCTGACCATCAAGGTCGATGCCCACGAAGAAGGGCCGTCGGTGCAGATGCAAAAGCGCGAGGAACGCGGCGAGCGCCGCGAGCGCCGTTGATCCACCACCTGAGAAAAGGACGATAAGTAATGGCTACGAAACCGTTTTTCCGCCGCCGCAAGGTCTGCCCCTTCTCGGGCGAGAACGCGCCGAAGATCGACTACAAGGACACGCGCCTGCTTCAGCGCTACATTTCCGAGCGCGGCAAGATCGTGCCGTCGCGCATCACCGCCGTGTCGGCCAAGAAGCAGCGCGAGCTATCGCGTGCGATCAAGCGTGCGCGCTTCCTCGCGCTTCTTCCCTACGCCGTGAAATAAGGAGGCGAGACCATGCAAGTGATCCTTCTGGAACGCGTCGCCAAGCTTGGCCAGATGGGCGATGTCGTCGAGGTCAGACCCGGCTTCGCACGCAACTACCTGCTGCCGCAGGGCAAGGCGCTGTCGGCGTCCGAGCGCAACATCGCCGATTTCGAGGAGCGCAAGGCGCAACTCGAAGCGCAGAACCTCGAGACCCGCAAGGAAGCCGAGTCGCTCTCCGAGAAGCTCGACGGCCAGCGCTTCATCGTGATTCGCCAGGCCTCGGACGGCGGCAACCTTTACGGCTCGGTCAGCACCCGTGACGTGGCCGATGTCGCCATCGCCGAGGGCTTTACCATCGACCGCAAGCAGGCGATCATCCGCCAGCCGATCAAGACACTCGGCCTGCACGAGGTCGAGATTCACCTCCACCCCGAGGTGATGGCGACGATCACGCTCAACGTGGCGCGTTCGCCCGAGGAAGCCGAGCTTCAGGCCTCGGGACGGACGATCCAGGACGCTGCCGCCGAGGAAGAGGCCGCAGCGGATTTCGAAATCGCGGAACTGTTCGACGATATCGGTGGTGCCGCCTCGGACGACGACGCCCCCGGAGCCGCCACCTCGGAAGACGAGAGCGCCTGATCCGCCACCGGCACGCAGACGTCAAGACGCACCGCGCGGCCAGCCCGCGCGGTGCGTTTGTCATTTTGGCGGATCGCTCGACACGCGCCTTCATCCCATGCTAGCGTTGGAAATGTTCGTATGTGCTCGCTTTTATCTTGACATAGCCTGGCAGGGCACAACCATGGGATTACCTCGGGCGGGGCACGATCATGTGTCATGACCCAGTACGGTTGATGCGGTAGCGTGTTTCCAGGGAGAGAACGGTTCTGAGAAGCGGCGCGCGCCGCGGCGGGAGGCACCATGATGGGTGACGCATTCGACCAGGCCGGGCTTATCGACCTCGCCGAATTGCCCGATGCCGCGCAGGATTTCGACGCCTTTCTGCACGAGATACGCGACCGCTTCGGTGTCGATCACGTCGCCTATGCCGGAATGAACCCGATCAATCGCTCGGTTATTGGTCACGTCACCTACGGCAAGGATTGGCAAGAGCATTACGCCACCCAGGGCTTTCACCGCATCGACCCTACCCTGCACAGCGCGCGCCGCTCGATCGCACCGGTGGACTGGTCGCGGCTGGAGCGCGATCTCGACTATCTCACGGTGTTTCGCTCCGCCCATGATTTCGGCATCTCCGACCAGGGCGTCACGATCCCGGTGCGTGGCCCCTATGGCGACATCGGCGGGCTGAGCCTGACCTGCGGTGGCTCCAAGACGGAATGGAAGGCGCTTTGCCGCGAGAACCTGCACGTCTGGCAGGCGCTTTCGGTACATGTGCACGACCTTGTGATTAGTTCGGACAGTTTCTCGAGCCTGTTGCGCGGCCCGTCGATGTCAATGCGCGAACGCGAGATCCTGCAATGGACGGCTGAGGGCAAGTCGCAGCAGGATATCGCTGATATCCTTACGATTTCTCACCGCACGGTCGAGGTTCACCTGCGCTCGGCGCGCCACAAGCTATACGCGCTCACCACGGCACAAGCGGTCGGTCGCGCGATCTCGATGGGGCTCATTTACCCCGGCTGAGGCGATTCCATACGGGATTTCCCCAATAGCGTTCCCCACAGCTTCCCCTAATCTCAAGGCTGCAGCCGCGTCACTCACGTTCGCGACTTTCATACGGCCAACTCAAGGGGATGAACACTATGATACTGATCGTTGACGCACTCAACAAGCACAAGTTTCCGATGGTTCTCGACCAGATGTTCCGATTGCGCGCCCGGGTCTTTGCCGGGCGGCTGGGATGGGACGTGACCATTACAGACGGGCGCGAGGAAGATCAGTTCGACGCGCTCGATCCAGCCTATGTCATCGGGCTCGACGAGGCAGGCAATGTCGTGGCGTGCGTGCGCGCGCTGCAAACCACAGGGCCGCACATGCTGTCGGACGTGTTCCACGCGATCCTCGACGGCGAGCCGCCGCTACGCAGCGCAACCTTGTGGGAATCCACGCGCTTTTGCGTCGATACAGAGCGGCTCGGGCGCGGGCGGTCTCGTGGCTCGGTCACCTACGCCACGTCCGAGTTGATGCTGGGCGCGGTGGAATACGCCATGCGTTCGGGCATCAGCGACGTGGTCACGGTGATCGACCCGGTGATGGACCGGGTGCTCAAGCGCTCGGGCAACGCGCCCTACGACTACGTCGGCAAGACCGTGCAGATGGGCAAGGCTGCGGCGCTGGCCGGGCTTCTTGACTGCACGGAAGAGCGGGCCGCAAGCATCCGCGAGGTGGCGGGGATCGAGGGCGAGGTATTCCTCACCGACGACGAGGCGCTCGCCCTGCCCGCGATCGCTGCGCACGTACCGCGCAAGTCCGCGCTCGAGACCTATTGCGACGAGCAGATCGCCGCGGCACGCAACGTTGACGAACGCATCGCCGCGCTGAAGCTCAAGGCGGCGCTCGCCGACAAGATTCGTTCTCACTCGCAAGTCGGTGCCTGACCCCCATCGGGCCTGGCCCGCCCGGCGCAGGCGCCGGGCCGGGTGATCGAACGAAGAGGGCCGCCCCAATCTCCCCGGGGCGGCCCTTTGATCGCTTGGCGACGGTCTTGCCCTGTAGGGCTTACTCGTCGTTCATCTCCTCGATCGCCTTCTCGAGATCTTCCTTGGACACTTCCTTGTCAGAGACCTCGGCCAGTTCGACCACGTAGTCGATCACCTTGTCCTCGAAGATCGGTGCGCGCATCTGCTGGCGCATCTGCGGGTTGTTCTGCACGAATTCAAAGAATTCCCGCTCCTGGCCGGGGTATTGCCGCGCCTGGTTCATCACCGCCTGCGTCATCTCGGCATCGGTCACCTCGACCTCGGCCTTCTGACCCAGCTCGGCCAGCAGAAGCCCGAGCCGCACGCGCCGCTCAGCGAGCTTCGTATGCTCCTCGGTCGGTTCGATATCGGGATGGTCGTGGCCCTCGTGCTCGGGGTTTTCCTCGTGCCAGAGTTGGTGCGCGATCTGCTTGGCCTCGGTCTCGACCATCGTCGGCGGCAACTCGAAGGTCACCTTCTCGTCGAGCGCGTCGAGCACGTTACGCTTGAGGATCGCGCGCGCGGCGCCGGCATATTCCTGCTCGAGCCGCTCGCCGATCTGCTGCTTGAGCCCGGCAAGGTCCTCGGCGCCGTATTTCTGCGCCAGTTCGTCGTCGATCTCGGCGGCGACGGGCTCCTTCACGGCCTTTACCGTGCAGTCGAACACCGCTTCCTTGCCCGCCAGATGCTCGGCCTGGTACTCCTCGGGGAAGGTCACCGTTACGGCCTTCTCCTCGCCCGCCTTGACGCCGACGAGCTGCTCCTCGAAGCCGGGGATGAAGCTGCCCGAGCCGAGCGTGAGCGGATAATCCTCCGCGGCCCCGCCCTCGAACGGCTCGCCATCGACCTTGCCGACGAAATCGACCACCACCTGGTCACCGTCCTTGGCCTTGGTGCCCTTCTTGCGGTCCTTGAAGTCCTGCGCGCTCTCGGCAAGGTTCTTGAGGGCCTCGTCCACGGCCGCGTCGTCGGCCTTGACGACCATCCGTTCGAGCTTGAGCGTGCCGAGATCGACCTCCGGGATTTCCGGCAGCGCCTCGTAGGTCATCTCGATCTCGACGTCGTCGCCTTCTTTCCACTCTTCGTTGGCCATCTTCACGTCGGGCTCAAAGGCCGGGCGCTCGCCTTTCTCGGCGAAATGCGCCTTCATCGCGTCATCGACGCTTTCCTGCATCGCCTCGCCGAGGATCCGCTGGCCGAACTGCTTTTTCAAAAGCGGCAGCGGCACCTTGCCCTTGCGGAACCCCTTGAGCTCGATCTCGGGTTGCGCTTCCTTGAGCTTGGAAGTGACCTTGTCTTCGAGAGCCTGCGCCGATAGCACCATCTTGTAGCTGCGCTTGAGACCTTCGTTGAGGGTTTCGGTGACCTGCATGTTCGTCCTTTCCTATGCATCGGGCCGCGGAGGCGTCCGCGGCGGTCAAGATCGCGGCCCTTCTATGGGTGGGCAAGGGCACACGCAAGGAGAAACCGGCCCGCGCGACGCCTGCCGCGCGCGGGCTTTAGCCCGGCAGGCCGGGCTTGACGGCGGTGCCCTTGGCGAGCGAGGTGCGGCGAGTCATGGGGATCATGTGCCCGGCCTGGCGCATCGCGCCCACCTCCATGATCATGCCGCTCACGGCCTTGGCGTGCGGCCGCTCCTGTAGCCGCTCGAACCAGGTGCGGATGCGGGGAAAGCGTGCCCACTCCTCCGCCGGGATGATCGCGCCGGCCTCGTGCGAGACGAATTCGTGAAACGCCAGCAGATCGGCAAAGCTGATCTCGTCGCCGCAGAGGTGGGTGTGGCGCTCCAGCCAAGTCTCAACGATCGGCATGGATTGTGCCAGCATGTAGCGGCCCATGGCGATCTCGGCGGAATAGTCGCGCGGACCCCAGATGCATTCTGCGAAGCGCGTGTAGAAAAACGCCCCCGCCCCGCGCCGCAGCATGGTGGAATGAAAATGTGTGTATTGCTGGATCAAGGCCCGCTGCCGCACGTCACGGCCCAGCCAGTTGCCCGGAAGATCGAACCGTCCGGAGAGGTAGAAGCCGATGGCGGCGCTTTCCCACAGGGTGAAATCGCCATCCACGAGGATCGGCACCTGCCCGGTGGGGTTGTAGGTGGTCTTGAAGTCCTCGGTCTCGTTCTCGCCATCCATCAGGTTGACGATTACCTCGTCGAAGGGAACGCCCGTCTCCAGCATGAGCTGATGTACCGCCCGGCAGGGCTGCGACGTGGGATGGTGCAGGAATTTGACGGTGCCGGTCATGGTTTCTCCTCACGCCCGGTCCTCTCCGCGGGATCGAGCCCTGGGGCCGGAGTATGCACCGGCATCACGGTGAGTGAACCTAAATCGCACCTGTTGACGCAGCCGTGAACGGACCCCTTGACCCCGCCCCGGAGGCCAGCACTTTGCGTTTCGCGGTGCATGCTCGCGCGGCGGCCCTCGCGACTACGAAACCATGTCGAACAGAGGCTTCCGAAAAATCTTCGGGAGTAGTGTATGTTGGAAGTTGGTTCCCCCGCTACAAAGACGACAGCGCCGGTGAGAGAGGAAGATATGGGCGATCGTGTAGATATCAGGCCTTTGGTCGCTGGAGATTATCGTGCTGTTGCTCGCATCTTCTTCTGCGCGGTCCATGAAGGCACAAGAGGAGCCTACAACTACGAACAGCGGCTCGCGTGGGGCGGAGAGACGATTGATCTTGATCGCTGGAAAAAACGACTGGAGACCCTGACGGGGTTTGTCGCGGAGATGGATGGCGAGCCGGTCGGCTTCTTCACTGTCGACCCAACGGGCTACATCGAACTCGCATTCGTTCTGCCATCAGCAACCGGGATAGGCGTGGGGCGCGCACTCCTGCGTGAAGCAGAACGGTGGGCCAAAGACCGTGGCGCAAAGCGACTTACAACCGAGGCTAGTTTGGTTGCCCGCCCCTTCTTCCTGAAGAGCGGTTGGCACGTGGTGATGGAGGAGCGGGTCGAGCGAAGAGGCGTGATCCTGACGCGCTGCAAGATGCACAAGGCGCTGGGCTGAGGCGTTTACCGCGCGTAGCTAACCTCGTCCGCACCACGAAATGCAAAGGGCCGCCCCTGGGGGCGACCCTTCCATTGATCTGGCAGTTGCCGACGATCAGCGCTTGGAGAACTGGAAGCTCTTGCGCGCCTTGGCCTTGCCGTACTTCTTGCGCTCGACCACGCGGCTGTCGCGGGTGAGGAAGCCGGCAGCCTTGAGCGCACCGCGCAGGGACGGATCGTAAAGCTGGAGCGCCTTGGATACGCCATGCTTGACGGCGCCCGCCTGGCCAGACAGGCCGCCGCCCTTGACCGTCGCCATCACGTCGAACTGGTCCTCGGTGCCCGACACGGTGAACGGCTGCTTGAGGATCATCTGGAGCACGGGGCGTGCAAAATAATCGTTGATCGGTTTACCGTTGACGACAACCTTGCCCGAGCCGGGCTTGATCCAGACGCGGGCCACGGCGTCCTTGCGCTTGCCCGTGGCGTAGGAGCGACCGAGCGCGTCGCGCACCGGCTCGCGCGGCGTCTCAACGGCCTCGGGGGACGCGGTCACCTCGCCTGCGACGGCTTCGAGACCTTCGAGGGATTTGATTTCTTCAGCCATCAGTAAGCCACCCGCGTATTCTTGGAGTTCATGTTCTTGACGTCCAGAACCTCGGGGTTCTGGGCTTCATGGGGATGCTCGGTGCCGGCATAGACGCGCAGATTGGTCATCTGGCGGCGGCTCAGCCGGTTGCCAGGCAGCATCCGCTTGACGGCCTGCATCACCACACGCTCGGGATACTTGCCCTCGAGGATTTCGCCGGTGGTGCGGCTCTTGATCCCACCGGGGTGGCCGGTGTGCCAATAGTTGGGCTTGTTGCGCTTGTTGCCGGTGAGCTGCACCTTGTCGGCATTGATGACAATCACGTTGTCACCCATGTCCATGTGCGGGGTAAAGCTCGGCTTGTGCTTGCCTCGCAGGCGCATGGCGATGATCGAGGCGAGGCGGCCCAGAACGACGCCCTCGGCGTCGATCACGATCCAGCTCTTCTCGATATCTGCCGGTTTTGCGGAAAACGTCTTCATTTCGGGCAGAACCTTGCTGTTATTCCAGTGATGTCCGGACCTCGGGCATGGCCGGGCCGGTCGATGGGCGGGTTATACGCGGGTTTTGCGCCACGTCAATGGCCCACGCTCTTAATTAAATACTATATTTCAATCTGTTACAATTACGGTATTAATTTACCCCACCGTTCTTTCAAGTCTCACCCCCGCGCGGCATGGGCCACGGGGCCGCAGGTCAAATTTATTTCGCACACTTGGCAGAAATGGCTTGCACGACTCAAGGCGCAGCCCTATGTGCCCCTCACTTGATCGGGACCGATCCCAACTTCGGATGTCTTCCGGGGGGGCGCTAAGGGACCGACTGGATTCAATCTACTGGTAAGAAGGGGAGCGCCATGAAAGACGCCAACCTCTTCCAACTGGGGATCGGTCTGGAGACAGGCGCCCAAGAGGAAGACACCGCCCGCGGGATCACCCCCGCGAACGATCACACCATTTTCGCCCGCGACGTGCTGGACGAGGACCGCGAGGATCACTTCATCCGGCGCGACGGCACCGTGTTTGCGGGCACGCATCTCATCATCGAGGTGGTGAACGGCCACGGGCTCGACGACGAGGGCCGCATCCAACAGGCGTTCCGTGACTGCGTGGACACCTGCGGGGCGACGCTCTTGCACATCCATACGCACAAGTTCTCGCCGCAGGGCGTCTCGGGCGTGGCGGTGCTGGCCGAAAGCCACATCTCGGTGCACACTTGGCCCGAGATCGGCTATGGCGCGTTCGACGTGTTCATGTGCGGCGACGCCCGGCCGTGGCTGGCCGTGGACGTTTTGAAATCGGCCTTCGGCACCGCCGATGTCCGCGTGCGCGAACTCAAGCGTGGTGAGGGTCTCGTAAGCGAGGCCGGTGTCGCGGCATGAGCGACTGGACGCGCGAGAACCTGCATCCCGACTACGCGCAATCCCTGCGCGTGGACGAGATGCTGTATGACAGCAAGACCGACCATCAGCGGCTGAAGGTGTTCATGAACGGCACCTTTGGCCGCGTGCTGACGCTCGACGACGTGGTGCAGACCACCGAGGGCGACAATTTCATCTACCACGAGATGCTGACCCATGTGCCTATCCTCGCCCACGGCGCGGCGCGGCGCGTGCTCATCATCGGCGGCGGTGATGGCGGCATGGCGCGCGAGGTGCTGCGGCACGACAGCGTCGAACATGTCACGATGGTCGAGATCGATGCGGGCGTGGTGGATTTTTCCAAGGAATACCTGCCGATGCTGAGCGCGGGCGCCTTTGACGACCCGCGGCTGGAATTGGTGATCGCCGACGGGGCCGAGTTCATCCGGCAGACCAAGGGCGGCTATGACGTCATCATCGTCGATTCCACCGATCCCATCGGGCCGGGCGAGGTGCTCTTTACCGAGACGTTCTACGGCCACGCGAAACGCGCGCTCGCCGAGGACGGTATCCTCGTGACGCAGAACGGCGTGCCCTTCCTGCAGGGCGAGGAGCTGACCAACACCATGCGCGCCTTTCGCGCGCTCTTTGCCGATGCGACCTGTTACCTGGCCACAATCCCCACCTATGCGGGCGGGCCGATGGCCTTTGGCTGGGGCACCGACGGTACCGCGCGCGACACGCCGCTCGACGTGCTACAGGGGCGGCTCGATGCTGCCGGGTTCGCGCCGGACTACTACACCCCCGAGGTGCACAAGGCGGCCTTTGCCCTGCCCGGCTATGTCCGGCGGCTGATCCCCTGACCGGGAGCGCGGCGCGTCACCGGCGCGCCGCCAGCGCCGGCCGTTCGACGTCGAGCTTGCGGCGATAGCGTGACTGCACAATCTCGACCACGAACAGCACCACCACCGACAAATAGACAAATAGAAGGTGGTCTTGGACATCGACACCACCTCGTAGCCGAAGAACCTGAGCGCAAGAGTATCGTCATGCGTGGCATGCGCCGCCGCCTGCGCCGCCTCGCTCAACAAGACCCCCCCCGACGATCAGCAGGATGAACAGGCCCAGCACCTCGTACATGCGGTTGTTCTGAAGAAAGGCGTTGACGTTGTCGGCCAGAAGCAGCATCGCCGCCCCCGACAGCAGGATCGCGATGGCCAGCACCGCGAACACGTCGGTGATGGCTAGCGCCGAGAGCACCGAGCCAAAGGAAAAGATCAGGGATGCGAGGGACGCGCCGGATCGCTATTGGCCGATGTTCCGAAAGCCGGGCTAGCCGCCCGCCCCGGTATCGGTCGCAGCGTCTTTCTCGGCCTTGAAGCGGCGCAGCCGCTCCATCAGGATCGCGCGGGCCTTGAGATTGGCGCGGCGCACGCGCAATGCGGTGAGGAAGGCCTCTTCGGCGGTCTGCGAGGACGCGCCGAGCACCTTGGTGATCTCGCCCACGATATCCTCGTCGCCGGTGGCGTCGATCGCCTTGATGACGTCACGGGCCAGTTCGTCGGCAAGGTCTTCTGTCACGCCCATGATGCGGCCTCAGCGGGTGGTTTCGGTCAGGCGGCGCTTGACGTAGTCGGTAACGGTCTCGACCATCGTCTCCATGTAGGGATCGCGGAAGAAATGATCCGCGCCCTCGATTTCCTCATGGGTGATGGTGATGCCCTGCTGCTCCTTGAGCTTGGCAACGAGATGGGTCGTATCGGCGGGCGGGGCCACGCGGTCGGCGGTGCCGTTGATGACGAGACCCGACGCTGGGCAGGGCGCGAGGAAGGAGAAATCGTACATGTTGGCGGGGGGCGCCACAGAGACGAAGCCGGTGATCTCGGGCCGCCGCATCAGCAATTGCATCCCGATCCACGCGCCGAAGGAAAAGCCCGCGACCCAGCAATGCTTGGAATTGGCGTTCATGGATTGCAGGTAGTCAAGCGCCGAGGCGGCATCGCTAAGCTCGCCAACACCCTGATCGTATTCGCCCTGGCTCCGCCCGACACCCCGAAAGTTGAAGCGCATGACGGTAAAGCCCATCTTGTAAAAGGCGTAATGCAGGTTGTAGACGACCTTGTTGTTCATCGTGCCGCCGAATTGCGGGTGCGGGTGCAGGACGATGGCAATAGGCGCATCGCGGTCGCGCTGCGGGTGATACCGGCCTTCGAGACGGCCCTCGGGGCCGGGAAAGATTACCTCGGGCATTTATGCTCTCTTTTTATGTCACTGTCCTGCGCAGGCGAATTTCTTGACGGAACCGACGCCGCGCTCTAGGCAAGCGGGATCATCGACACCGATGCGGCTGAAGGCCGAGATAAGCCCTGCGCCGTCCAAGGTCAATCTGTGTCGCTCCGTATCGAGGAGGAAGGGCCATGAAACTCAGCACCAAGGGGCGCTACGCGATGGTTGCGCTGGTCGATATCGCGCTTCAGCCCGAGGGTGAGGTGGTCACGCTGGGCGAAGTATCGCGGCGACAGGATATCTCGTTGCCCTATCTCGAACAGCTCTTCGTCAAGCTGCGCCGCGCGGGGCTGGTTGAATCGGTGCGTGGCCCCGGCGGCGGCTACCGGCTGGCGCGCCCGACCTCGGAAATTCGCGTGGCCGAGGTGCTGGCGGCGGTGGACGAGACGGTCGACGCGCTGCACAAGGGGGCGGGTGCGTCGGGCGGGGCGAGCGGCAGCCGCGCACAATCGCTGTCGAACCGGCTCTGGGAGGGGCTAAGCGCGCATGTCTACGTGTTCCTGCACCAGGCGCGGCTGAGCGACGTGGTGGGCAACGCGCTGGCGCCCTGCCCGGCGGTGCCGCATCTCTTCTCGGTGGTGGATGACGAGTAGCGGCTTGCGCGCTGTGCATGGCTCGGGCAGGGTAAACGCCCGGACCCCGTAAGGAGCCCCGCCGCGTGGCCAGTCTGAACCGCATCGTCATGCAGAAAGCCACCCGCCGCTGGATCGAGGCGCTGGAGCCGGAAACACTCGATGCCGCCGAGATTTCGGGCAAGTTCGGGCGGCGCTTCGCCTTTCGCAGCTACACGCGCTTTCGCTATCCGCGCCACGACATCTGCGAGGGCGCGTTTCATGATGCCGCCGGCGCAGTGCAGCAATTCGACCTGATCCTCGCCAACCAGGTGTGGGAGCACCTCGACCGGCCCTATGCCGCCACGCGCCACGTGCGCGAGATGCTGCGCGAGGAAGGCTGGTTCTGGCTCGCTGTACCGTTCTTCATCCCGTATCACGGCGACCCGGTGGATTGCTCGCGCTGGAGCGCGCGGGGGTTGAAGAACCTGCTCATCGAGGCCGGATTCGACGCGCGCAGGATCACCGCCCGGCAATGGGGCAACCGCGCCGCCGCGCTGCGAAACCTCGAAGGTCCATGGCCGCCACCCTACGACCCCGAAACCGACGACCTGACCGACGAGCCGGATTTTCCAATTTGCGCCTGGGCGCTGGCACAGAAATAGGGCGCGGCAGCCCTTGCGGCGTCTTGCGTTCAATCGCCTTCCCGCGGCACGCTCCAACCCCTTGATTTCGTATGTTCGAGGAGCTCAAAACCGGTTCCCGCTCTTGAGCAACATGCTCTACTCGGGCTTTGCCCCCGGCATCAACCGGGCCAGAGCGCAGAACCGTTCGAGATCAACAGTCTCGGCCCGATCTGTGGGCGAGATACCGGCGGCCAGAAGCCGGTCCTCGATATCGGGGGCCGCCCCCTTGAGCGCCGCGCGCAGCATCTTGCGCCGCTGGTTGAAGGCGCGCGCCACCAGGCGTTCGAGGATGCGCGCATCCGCAGGGTAGCGCGGCGCGGGCAACGCAGTGAGGTGCACCACCGCGCTCGACACCTTGGGCGGCGGGATGAAGGCGCTGGGCGGCAGGTGCATGACGATCCGCGCATCCGTGCGCCACTGCGCCAGCAGCGCCAGCCGTCCATAGGCCTTGGACCCCGGCGCGGCGACGATCCGCTGGGCGACCTCGCGCTGGAACATCAGGGTCAGCGTCTCCCACACGGGCGGCCATTCCTTGGGCGTGAGCCAGCGCACCAGCAACTCGGTGCCCACATTGTAGGGCAGGTTCGCGACCACGCGGATGGGCGGCGTGAGATGCGCCAACGGATCGATGTCAAGCGCGTCTCCCTCCAGCACGGTAAGCCGGCCTGGCGCGGCCTCGGCAATCTGGGCCAGGGCAGGCAGGCAGCGCGGGTCCTTTTCCACCGCGAGGACGTGGCGCGCGCCCTCCATCAAAAGGCCACGGGTGAGCCCGCCGGGGCCGGGCCCCACCTCGAGCACGTCGCAGGCGCTGAGGTCACCCGCCTGGCGGGCGATCTTGGACGTGAGGTTGAGATCGAGCAGGAAGTTCTGCCCGAGAGATTTGCGCGCCGAGAGGCCATGCGCCGCGATCACCTGAGAAAGCGGCGGTAGCGCGTCCAATCCGCTCATGTCGCGCGCGCCCGCGCCAGCCGGTCGGCCATTTCCAGCGCCGCGACGAGCGAGGTAGGATCGGCCACCCCGTGCCCGGCGATGTCGAGCGCGGTGCCGTGATCGGGAGAGGTCCGCACGAAGGGCAGGCCCAGCGTCACGTTCACGCCGCGGTCGAAATCCAGCGTCTTGATGGGAATGAGTGCCTGATCGTGATACATGGCGATGGCCGCGTCATAGCGCGCCCGCGCCGCCGCGTGGAACATCGTGTCGGCAGACATGGGGCCGCGCAGATCCATCCCCTCGGTGCGCAGCCGGTCGAGCAAGGGCGCGATCATCTCGATTTCCTCGCGGCCCATACGCCCGCCCTCGCCGGCGTGCGGATTGAGCCCCGCCACGGCGAGCCGCGGCTCCGGGATGCCGAAATCGCGGATGAGCGCGGCGTGCGTGATGCGGATCGCCTCTTCGAGCCGGTCGGCGGTGAGCGCGCCTGGCACCTCTGCAAGGGGAATATGGATGGTCGCGGGCACCACGCGAAGGCTGGGCCCCGCGAGCATCATCGCCACGCGGGCGCCCCCTGCGAGATGGGCAAGATACTCGGTATGGCCCGGGAAACCGAACCCCGCCCCCTCTTGCAACGCCTGCTTGTGGATAGGCGCGGTGCAGAGCGCCGATGCCGCGCCTGCCTGCACCAGATCGACGCCGCGGGCGATCACGTCGATGACGGCCTGCGCCTGTGCCGGTTGCGGCACCCCCGGCACGCGCGCCCCGGCGAAGGGATGGGGCAGTACCGGCAGCGCGTCACCGCAGGCGCGCGCGGCGTCCCCCGGCGCGTCGATCACCGCAAGCGGAGTGTCCTCGGGCAGGTGCGCCGGGTCGCCGATCAGGAAGAACGGCACGCGCCCGCGCAGCTTTTGCCAGGCGCCTGCGGCGATCTCGGGGCCAATGCCCGCGGGCTCTCCGCAGGTGAGCGCGATCACGGCTCGACGATCCGCGCCTCGGCCAAGAGCTGTTGGAGATAGCCATCGGCCAGCGACTGGATGCGCTGGTTGCGGATGAAGTTGGTCAGGTTCTCGATCGAGGGTTGCTCGTCATCGAGCTTGGGCGTGCGCCCGCACAGCATCAGGAACATCAACGTCTGCCCGTTCGAACGGGTCAGCCGCGTCGAGCTTTCGCCGGGGTCGAGCAGCGCAAGTTCGGCGGCGATGTCGGCGGGGATCTCTTCGGGCGCCTTGCTCACGCGGTCGAGAACCTCGGGCGGTTGATCCTGCGCCACGCCGTAGAGATCGTCGCAGGTATCGACCCGGGCGCGCACGCCGGCTGCGTGCGACAGCGCCTGTTCGCTGCGCCCGCCGGGGATGTAATAGCTGGCGTACTCGATCGCGGAATATTCCGGCTTTGGTGCCGAGCCCTCGCGGATGTCGCGCATGTAGATAAGCGCCAGCCCGCCCTCGACGGGGAGCGGCTCGGACACCTCGCCGGGCGCGAGACCGAGCGCCACCTGTCGGAGCGCCTGCGGCAGGTCAGACACCGCCTGCCAGCCGAGCCGCCCCCCGCGCCCCGCGGTCGGCGCCGCCGAATGCTGACGGGCAAACCGGGCAAAGGCCCCTTCGCTATTGGCGGTGGCGATGCGCGCGGCAAGCCGCTGCTTGTCCTCGGCGTCCTCGACGCTGGTTACCGGCAGCACGATCTCGGACAACAGCACCCGCACGGACGCGCCGCCCGACAGCGCCCGCGTGGCGCGGTCAATCTCTTCCTGGCTGACCGAGACGCGCCCCGCAAAGCGCGCGGCGGTGACCTCGCGCCAGGTGACACCAGCGCGCACGAATTCGGTCAGCGACTGCTCCGACACGCCCGATTGTGCCAGCGCGGCGATCAGTTGCTCGGCGTTCATCCCGGCACGGCCGGCGAATTCCTCTATGCCCGTGCGCAACGCATCCTCGCTCAGGGAGATGCCCATGCCATTCGCGACTTCGAGCTTGATACGTTCCTCGATAAGCTGCTCGCGGGCGAGCTGCGCCGGGTCGCCGGGCGCGCGGAACAGCGTCAGCATGCGCGCGCGCTGCTGAAGCTCGTAGCGGGTGATGGCGCTGTCATTGACGAGAATGACCGGCGCGAAGAGGTTCTGCGCGCGGGCCGGACCGGATGGCAGTAGCCCCACCGCGACCAGCACGGCAAGGCACAGCGCGGCGAGGAGGAAGGGCGCGGGGCGGTGGCTCGGGGTCATTCTCATCATTTCCTGCATGTGCGAGTGAAACTCTTGTCGCGCGAAGCGGCGGAAAAACCCCGCAGCCCCACGATAAAACCGATGTTGGTCTCGGGTTCAAGGATAGTCGAGGAGGTGAAGCGGCGCGAGACCGAAAGGGTGATGTCCACGCATTCGTTGGTGTAGGTGATCCCCGCCCCCGCCTGGATGCTGCGATCGGTGGCCGCGTCATAACGCCACTCGGCGCTGGCCGTCCAGTTATCGGCAAAGCGGTGGTGCCCGTCGAAGGACCACTCCGACACGGTCGAGGGGCGTTGCTCAGCGGGATCGGAGGGCAGCCATGTATAGGTCGCGCCAAGATCGGTGCGGGCATTCTGCCAACTGACCCGTGCCTCGGCCTTGGTGGTGTCGAACACGTCGTCAAAGAGGCTGCGCCCGGTCACGACAAGCCCCGACTGGTTGCGGTACTGTGCGGCCACGAGCAGATCCGACCGGCGGTCGCGCAGGCCCGAGGAGCGGGTGAAGCTGGGGGCGCCCGTGGGCTCGAGCAGGCGCTCGTCGCGGATCACGTGGCCCAACGCCAGCCGTCCCTCCCAGCCCTCGGGCGACACCCGCGCATAGCTCAGCCCGACAGCGCCGCTCACCCCGCGCTCGCGGCGACCGGACGATGGAAATCGTGAGATGTTGAACAGGTTGCCCTCGTCGAACTCGACCGCGGTGCTTTCCTCGAAGGGAATGTCCGGGTTCGAGCCGCCCGACCAGGCAAGCTGGGCCACCGGCTCGATCACGTGAGCCACGCCTCCGCGCGTCGTCTTCATCAGCGGCCAGCGCAGGCGAACGGCAGCGCTCGGCGTGATCTCGGTGGCCTGGCTGCGTGCCGTCACCCCGATCTGGGCGATCTCGAAATGATCGAGCGCGAGCCCCGTCTCGACCGTGGCAAGCACCCCCGAGGACAGCGCCCATTGTCGCTGCCAATTGGCCTCGGTGGTAAAACGGGTCACGTCGTGACCATCGGCGAAGATGTCGAAATCCGGACCGTCGGTGCGCAGGCTGGACGTTCGGTAATGGCTGTGCGCGAGCGCCGTAAGGCTCAGCTCGCCCCCCAGCCGCGACGGAAATATGCGCCGGGTATATTCGCCGTCGGCGACGATGCTGGGCAAGGTGGAATCGCTCTCGTTTACGCGCAGGCTCTGGAAATGGTCGAGCGCGAGGCGGGTGTACTCGTCGCGCCGCGCGCGCTCGATCGAGACGCCGCTTCGCAGGCGGTTCTTGGTGGAGAATCCGTGATCGAGCAGAAAGGTATCGTCGCTCGCCAGTTCGAGATCGAAGCGGAGAAAGAAATCGCGCGGCAGCCCGAACCGACCGGTAGCAAACAGGTAGCCGCGGGTCGAGCGCGGGTTGAAATCGTCGTCAGAAAGCGCGGTATTGATCTCGATATCGCCGTTTCGGAACGCCTGTCGGTAACGCAGCTCTATCCGGCGCGAGTCGGTTGCCCAGAACGGAGCCACGGTCAGGTCGCGGTGATCGTCCAGAACGATGAAATAGGGAACCCGCACGCCGCTGCCAAGCAGGGTGGAGTTGACGAACTCGGGCGTGAGAAACCCGGTGGCGCGATCCACCGAGCCGTCGGGCATCCGCAGCCGCGGCAGGTAGAGGACCGGCGTGTCGAGCACGCGCAGTTGCGCGTCGTAGAAATAGAGCCGCCGCTTCTCGCTGTCGTGGATCATCCGCCGGGCGCGGATCTGCCAAAGCGGCGGGCGCCCGGTCTCGCAGATCCGGCAGGACGTGACTGAAGCCTTGTAAAGCTCGGTGACGCGCGCGTCCGTGCGCCGCATCCGATGCGCGGCGAGCTGGAGCTGGTCCTGCATCACCATTCGGGCGCCGCGCAGGATGCCATTGACGAGGTCGCGGTCGAGCGACGCGCTGTCGGCGACCACCACCGTCTCACCCTCGTCCTCGGTTAGTGACAGCGGCCCGGTAATCTCGAGCCGATCCGTTGCGCGGTCGTAGACGATCTCGCGCGCGGTGAGCCGCCGCCCGTCGTGGAACGCCTCGACATTGCCGCGCGCGATGAGCCGGTTGTCGGTGCCCAGCATCACATCATCGGCCACCAGCATCGCCGGATCGGGCGGCAGGTCCTGCGCGGCGAACGGCTCCGCCCCGGTGAGGAGCGCGCCCACGAGCGCGAGGATCAGCCGCAGCGCCCGCATCAGCCATCCTCCAGGTGCAGGATCAGGCCGACCGCCAGGAACAGCGCCGCCACCGGCGGCACCCACGCCGCCAGCGCCACCGGTATCTGTCCGTTCTCACCCAGTATCTGCGCGAAATTGCGCACGTAATGCAGCCCGAACCCGACAATGACCGCGGTCAGCACCCGCAACCCGACATTGGCACCGCGCACATGGCCGATGGTGAACGCCGCCGACATCAGCACCAGCGCCACCAGAAAGACCGGGCGTGCCAGTTCGCTCTGGAACCAGACCGCGTAGCGCCGCGCCGAGAAGCCCGCTGCCTCGAGCTGCGCGATAAAGCCGGGGAGATCCCAGACCGGGATGTAACGGGGCCGTCCGAAGCTGTCGAGAATGCGATCCTGAGTGAGATCCGAGGGCAGCTCGAGCGCCGACATGCGTTGCGCTTCGGCCTCGGGGTTGCTGCCACGGTCCAACGTCCAGATCTTCACGTCCTCCAGGTGCCAGGCCCCCGCGCCCAGCCGGGCGCTTGCGGCGCTGATACGGCGCGCAGGCGCGCCATCCGGCGCGAACTCGACAAATGTCGGCGCGTGCAGCGTGCCAAGGTCGGCGCTCGCGCGCTCGGCAAAGATCACTGTTTGCCCGTCGGCGTCGCCCTGCCGAAGCCACAGACCCTCGGCCGCGACTGCGAGTGCCGCAGTCTCGATCCCGCGATAACGGTTCGAGAGATCGTGATCGCGCTTGGAGGTCGCGGCGACGATCGGGTTGCCCACCGCTACCGCCAGCAGCCCCAGCACCAGCGTGACCGCGACCGGCGCCATCAGCCCGCCAAGCGCCGAGCGCCCCGAGGCACGCACCACCACCAGCTCGGACGAGCGCGCGAGCCGCAGGAACAGCGCCACCGAAGCAAGGATCACGACCAGCGGCAGAATTTCATAGTTGGCCCAGGGCATCTTGAGAGCCACCAACCCCAGCACGTCGCCGACGGGCCGGTCGGGAAAATCGCCCAGCTTGTCGATCAGTTCGATCAGGGCAAGCACCACCCCCAGTGACAGCGCCACCCCGGCGAAATTCGTCACGAAGCGTCGCGCGAGATAGGCGTGCAGGATCATGCGCCCGCCCCCCTCGCCCGCCGCCACCACGGCCAGATCGCGTTCACGATACGCCGCCATACACCGGGGCGCTGCGCCAGCCATAAAATCCCCGCCGCCAGTGCCAGCCCCCCCAGCGACGGCAGGTAGAGCAGCGGCCAGAGTGCCGCGGTCACCAGAACCGGTGCCAGCACCGCGCTCTCGATCAGCTTGAGTCCCACCAGCAGGCCGAAGGCCACCAGCACCTGCCGCCACACACCGAAGCGGCTGAATGCGCCAACCAGCAGTGTGGCGAATCCGACAAGCGCCGCCACGAGGCACATCAGCGCCGCCGTGAAACGCCCGTGGAGCTCTGCCATGACCGCGCCGGGTGCTGCCCCCGTGCGCGCCGCCACCGCCTGCGGGTCGCGCAGCAGCTCGGGCGTTCCGGCAAAGGCCAGCTTGTTGAGGTTGATCGCGTCACGGCTGACAAGGCTGCTGATATCGTGAGAGAAATCCTCGAAATGCGTGGTAAAGAGCTTTTGGCCCGACTGCTGCATGTTTTGTGCCAGCCCCGCCACCATCACCAGCCGCGTGCCCGCCGGATCCTGCACCAGGTAGGCGCGGGACGAGGTGTAGGTCACCGCGCTACCGGGATTGCGCCGATCCGACAGGAACACGTCGCGCAACTCGCCCTCCGGCGTGATCTCGCGGGTATAGAAGGTAACACCCGGCGCCGGGTGCAGGAACTCGCCCGCGGTCAGAAGCTGGGCGGTCACATTGCGGGACACCTCGTCCTCGCGCATGCGCAGCTGGCTCAGGCTGTTGGGAATGAGCAGGTGGGCGAGTATTGACATCATCAGCGCCACGATCAGCCCGAACACCACAACCGCCCGCGCCAGCCGCCACGGCGAATAACCGGTGGCCTGCACCACCGCGAGTTCGCTGTCGGCGGAAAGACGGTGCACCACGTAGACGGCTGCGGCAAAGGCGGCGATGGGCAGCATGCTGCCGATCACCGCCGGCAGGGTAAGCGCGGTGAACTCGAAGAAGACCCATGCGGGCTGGCCATCCCCGATGAGCTTGTCGAACATGCGCACCGCCTTGTTGATCCAGAAGATCGACACCAGAACGAGCGCGAAGAAACCGAACAACACCATCAATTGCGACAGCATGTATCTGTCGAATCTGGTCACTTCTCCCCCCCGCGACAGCAGTCTTGCCGGGCAACCTAGCGGAATTGGTGACGGGGGAAAACTGCTAACTGGCCATCGGCGGCAGAGCGCGCTAGGTCTGGCGTGAACCGTGAAAAGGAGCCCCGCCGAATGACCTCTCCCGCCTCTGTCCGCTTTGTCGAGACCGACCTTGATGCCATCGCCACCGCCGAGGGCCGCGTGGCCGTCATCGTGACCCCGGATGGCAAGCTCGATCCCGGCGGGCGGCGGGTCAATCGTCTGACGCGGGGCGCACTCGCGCGGCTGATCGAGGGCGGCGCGCTCGACGGCAAGGAAGCGGGCGATGTCCTCACCCTCGACTGGCCCTCTGGGCTGGCGGCGCGGGCGCTCGACGTGGTGGTGCTGCCGCGCAACGCCGATGCCGAGACGAGCCGCCGCGCGGGTGTGGCGCTTGGTCGTGCCAAGGGCGACAAGCCGCTCACCCTGCTGGGCGGCACCCTCAAGCGGCCTGCGGAGGTGGCGCTCGGCGCGGTGCTGCGGGCCTATGATTTCGCCGCGCACAAGACCGGCGACATCGCGGTGCAGGAAGACATCATCGTCATGGTCCGCGACCCCGGGGCCGCCGAGGCGGCATTCTCGCCGCTGCGCGAGGTGGCGGAGGGCGTGTTCCTCACCCGCGACCTGGTGAACGCCCCGGCCAACCACCTGACCACCACCGCCTTTGTCGCCGAGATCGAGGCGCTGTCGGCGCTGGGGGTCAAGGTGACCGTGCTGGACGAGGCAGAGATGGAGCGGCTCGGGATGGGCGCGCTTCTGTGCGTGGGACAAGGCAGCACGAGCCCCTCGCACCTGGCGGTGATGGAGTGGCAGGGCGGCGGCGACGCGGCACCGCTCGCGCTGGTCGGCAAGGGGGTGGTGTTCGACACCGGCGGCATCTCGATCAAGCCGGCGGCGGGCATGGAGGACATGACCATGGACATGGGCGGCGCGGGCGTCGTCACCGGCGTCATGCGCGCGCTCGCGGGGCGCGGTGCCAAGGCCAATGTCGTCGGCCTCGTGGGGCTGGTGGAAAACATGCCCTCGGGCAACGCGGTGCGCCCCGGCGATGTCGTCACCTCGATGAAGGGCGACACGGTCGAGGTTATCAACACCGATGCCGAGGGGCGCCTCGTGCTGGCGGACGTGCTGTGGTACGCGCAACAGACCTACAAGCCCTGCGCCGTGATCGACCTTGCTACCCTCACCGGGGCGGCGATCATCGCGCTCGGCCACGAGAACGCGGCAGCGCTCAGCAACGACGATGCGCTGTGCGAGGCGGTGCTGCGCGCCGCCCGCACCGAGGGTGAGGGGCTGTGGCGGCTGCCGCTGGGCAAGGGATATGCCAAGGCGCTCAAGAGCCGCATCGCCGATGTCAAGAACGTGGGCGGGCGGCCCGCGGGCACGATCACGGCGGCCGAGTTCCTGCACCGGTTCATCGAGGATGGCACGCCCTGGGTGCATCTCGACATCGCCGGCATGGCGAGCGTCAAGGCCGAGAGCGCCCACGCCCCCGAGGGCGCGAGCGGCTGGGGAGTGCTAACCCTCGACCGACTGGTGCGCGACCGCTTCGAGGACGGCTGATGGGGGCGGCCTATTTCTATCACCTGACGCGCCGTCCGCTGGAGCAGACCCTGCCGCTGCTGCTGGAAAAGGCGCTGGCGGCGGGGTGGCGCGTCGCGGTGCGTGGGTGCGATCCGGCGCGGTTGGACTGGCTTGACGAACGGCTCTGGCTGGGGCCGGAGGATGGTTTTTTGCCGCACGGGCGCGCGGGCGGGCCGCATGACGCGATGCAACCGGTCTTGCTGACAACCGGCACCGAGCATCCCAACGGCGCGGCCTGCCTGATGGCGGTGGACGGGGCCGAGGTGGCGCCGCAGGAGGTGCAGGCGCTGGAGCGGGTCTGCATCCTCTTTGACGGCAATGACGAGACCGCGAAGGACACCGCGCGCGGGCAGTGGCGCGCGCTGACCGGTGCGGGCTGTGCGGCACAGTACTGGTCCGAAGAATCGGGCAAGTGGGAGAAGAAGGCCGAGGCGTGAGGGGCGGAGCGTGCGTTCGGGTTAGCCGCGCAGGGGCAAGGAGACCAACGTCGGTTCCACCCCAACACCACCCACGAAGGCGGGGCTGCCGATCGGGCTGCCCCGCTTCGCCAACTTCTCAGAACGACATGATCCGCGTATCATCGGCCAGCAGGCGCGCCGCCACCGCAGGCGGCTTGGCCGCACCGATGCCGTCGAGCAGGGCCTCGGCCCCGACGCCCTTGCCCGGCAGGTAGATGGCGCACACCTCGACCGTGCCGCCCTGCGCCATGATCCTCTGCATGAGGGCCTGCGGGCTCATGCCCTTGGGCGGCTGCGGGGCGGTGGCGGCCTCGGGCGCGTCCTTCAGCGCGAGATCGCCCGCCGGGCCACACAGGAGCACGTAGGCCCCTGCCCCGGCCTGCATGGATTGCATTGTCAGCACCATGCTCATGAGCTGCGTCTGCGGCTCGTCGCTGGTGAGGATGGTGACGAGCCGCGCGGCGTCAGAGGCCTGCGCGGCGGGCGCGGCGAAGGTGGCAAGGCCGAGGGCGGCGGCGGTGAGGATTTTGCGCATGGGATGCTCCGGTGATTAAGGTGACTTTGGAATCGCTCTTTCACGGGGGCAGCCTAGGCCGCGCCATCCCTGCGGGCCTTGATCTCCATCAAACACATATCACGAATCGAATATGAATTCGGCGCGCTCAGAGCCAGCCCAGTGCCGAGGCCGCCGCCAGCCCGATCAGCGCGATGCCCGACACCGCCAGCGCCGGGCGCTCGTAATCGCGGCTGACGCGGTGGCCGACCTGCAGCCCGATCGCCGCGAAGCTGACCGAGCAGACCATGATCGTGGTGGCCAGCGCCAGCGGCGACACACCTCCCAGCCCGAGGCCGAAGCCCACCATCAGGTTGTCGGTAGACAGCCCCGCCGAGAGCGCGGCGAGGCCCCGCCAGCTCGTCATCGCGCGCACCAGATGGGCACGGTCGCGCCGGTCCGCGCGCAACGACAGCAGCGTCGTGATCCCCAGCCCGGCAAGGATCACCGGACCGAGCCAGCCGAGATCGGTGGCCACCGCCTGCGCGATCTCGCGGCCCAGCCAGACGCCGATCAGCGGCACGGTGAACTCGAACACCGCGAACACCGAGAGGATGCGCCGCCAATGCCGCCGCCCGTCCAGCGCCCCGAGCGTGAGCGACAGCGCAAGGTTGTTGAGCGCGATCACCACGCCGAAGGCCAGAAGCGAAAGCGTCATGCCTCTCTTGCGCTGCCCAGCCGCGCTAGTACCGGGCTCGGGTCGATCCCGCCCACGGCCCCGGCAACACGGCCGCGCGGATTGCTCAACCGCGTGGCGATATAGGCCCCGGCGACTGCATCGGGCGCGTGACGCATCAGCACCGAGGCGGTGAGCAGGGTGGCGAGGCTCTCGGCATACCAGCGCGCCTGCGCTTCCTCGGGGGGTTTGGGGAAGGTCTCCATATGCGCGCGCATCGCCGCATCGAAGCGGCGATCCTGTCCCGACACCGTGGCCAGTTCGGCGCTCAGCGCCTCGCCTGCCGCGGGCTCACGGGCCAGCGTGCGCAGGATGTCGAGACAGATCACGTTGCCCGAGCCCTCCCAGATCGAGTTGAGCGGTGCCTCGCGGTAGAGCAGCGGCAGTGGGGTGTCCTCGACATACCCCATGCCGCCCAGGCACTCCATCGCCTCATAAACCACGCCGGGGCAGAGCTTGTTGCCGAGGAATTTCGCAAGCGCCACGCCGAGCCGGGAAAAGGCGCGCGCCTCGGGTCCGCGCCCGTCGAAGGCACGCGCGACGTGCATCCCCAACGCCAGCGTGCCCTCCCAGTCGAGCGCGAGATCGGCCAGCACGGCGCGCATCAGCGGCTGGTCGATCAGCCGTTTCTGAAAGGCGGAGCGGTGGCAGGCCCAGTAATGCGCCTCCGACAGCGCGGCGCGCATCAGCCCGGCGGGGGCCATCGCGGTGTCAAGCCGCGTGTGGTGCACCATCTCGATGATGGTGCGCACGCCCGCGCCCTCCTCGCCCAACCGATGCGCGATCGCGCCGTGATACTCGATCTCGACCGAGGCGTTGGCACGGTTGCCGAGTTTGTCCTTGAGCCGCTGGATATGGATGGCGTTTCGTCCCTCCTCAAGCCAGCGCGGGACCAGAAAACAGGAGAGCCCCCCCTCCGCCTGTGCCAGCGTCAGGAACCCGTCGGACATTGGCGCGGAGCAGAACCACTTGTGCCCGGTGAGGCGGTAATACGCGCCCTCTGGCGTGGCGGTGGTGGCGTTGGCGCGCACGTCCGAACCGCCCTGCTTTTCCGTCATCGCCATGCCCATCGTCGCGCCACCCTTGGCCCGCAGCGGACGCGGCGCGGGATCGTAGAGCCGCGCGGTGAGCTTGGGCACCCAATCCGAGAACAGCGCCTTGTCGGCCTTGAGCGCGGGAATCGCGGCATAGGTCATGGTCATCGGGCAGCACACGCCCGGCTCCACCTGGCTCATCAGATAGACCATCGCGGCATGGGTGGCGTGCCCGCCCGCCGCCGCCTCCCACGGGATCGCGGCATAGCCCGCGCCGATGCCGACGCGCATCAGATCATGATAGGCGGGGTGAAAGTGCACCGCGTCGAGCCGCCGCCCGCCCGCGTCGAACGGCACGAATTCGGGTGGATGGCGATTGGCGTCGCGCCCAACTGCGCGCATCGCCGCCGTGCCGATACCGGCGCCGAAATCGGCCAGCCGCGCCGCGTCGGCGCCCGCCGCCCCGGCGTGGGTTGCGAGCGCCGGGTCGCCCGCCCACAGGTCGAGATCGCCGCGCAGCGCGGGCTGGTTGGTGACCTCGTGGGTGGCAAGGCACGCGCGGGCGGGGCTGTCGGGCATGGCGGCGATCCTCCTCGCAAGAAGGCTAAGCATCGGCGCGGCCCGAGGAAAGGGGATTCACAAGCATGGCCACCTGTGGCATTGTTGTTCGGCAAAGCGTGGCCCGAGACCGCGCACCGAGGAGCCGAGCATGGAGTCCAAGAGCCGTCCCTGGGGTGCCCTGGCAGGGCTGACTGTCGCGTTCTTTTTGGGCGTGTATTTCGCCTATGCTGCGGTTCAAGGTGATTACGGGCTGTTTCGCCGCGCCGAGATCGAGGCGCAGAACGCCCAGCTTGCCCGCCAGCTTGCCGAGTTGGAAGCGGAAGTGGCGCGGATGGAGAACCTCACCAAACGGCTGTCGGATGAATACCTCGATCTCGACCTTCTTGATGAGCAGGCGCGCGACGTGCTGGGCCTGCTGCGCGGCGACGAGATCGTGATCCGCTAAACGCGGACCCACGCCGTCCTGCCCCCTCCGGAAAATTCGGTCTCGCCACGAAAGCGCGATTGTTGTATGAGATTGTTTAACGCTAAACCATTTCCGCCACCAAGGAGGAGCACCGTATGGCCCCCCGGAAAAGCGCATCGAAACCAAACGTTTCCGCCGACGAGCTCAAGACCTATTATCGCGACATGCTCCTGATCCGCCGATTCGAGGAAAAGGCGGGCCAGCTCTACGGCATGGGGCTGATCGGCGGATTCTGTCACCTCTATATCGGTCAGGAAGCGGTCGTCGTGGGCCTCGAGGCCGCCGCCGAGGAGGGCGACAAACGCATCACCACCTACCGCGATCACGGCCACATGCTGGCCTGCGGGATGGACCCGAAGGGCGTGATGGCCGAATTGACGGGTCGCGAAGGCGGCTACAGCCGCGGCAAGGGCGGCTCGATGCACATGTTTTCCACCGACAAGCAGTTTTTCGGCGGCCACGGCATCGTGGGGGCCAACGTGCCGCTTGGCGCGGGGCTCGCCTTCGCCGACAAGTACCTCGAAAACGATCGCGTGACCTTCACCTATTTCGGCGACGGTGCGGCCAACCAGGGACAGGTCTACGAAACCTTCAACATGGCCTCTCTGTGGAGCCTGCCGGTGGTGTTCGTAATCGAGAACAACCAGTATGCCATGGGCACGTCGCAGAAACGTTCGACCTCCACGCCCGACATCTACACCCGGGGCGCGGCCTTCGGCATCCCCGGCGAGGCGGTGGACGGGATGGATGTTCTTGCCGTCAAGGCGGCGGGCGATAAGGCGGTCAAGCACTGCCGCGCCGGCAAGGGGCCGTATATCCTGGAGATCAAGACCTACCGCTATCGTGGCCATTCGATGTCCGACCCCGCGAAATACCGCACCCGCGAAGAGGTGCAGAAGATGCGCGAGGAAAAGGACGCCATCGAGCACGTGCGCGAATTGCTGATCTCGGGCGGTCATGCCTCTGAGGAAGACCTCAAGGCGATCGACAAGGAGATCAAGGATGTCGTCAACAAGTCCGCCGATTTCGCCAAGGACAGCCCCGAGCCCGCGGTCGAGGAATTGTGGACCGATATCATCGCCGACGTGACGCCGCAGAACGCCTGAGGAGGAGAGACGACAATGGCAACCGAAATTCTGATGCCCGCCCTCTCGCCGACGATGGAAGAAGGCACGCTCGCGAAATGGCTGGTCAAGGAAGGCGACACCGTCAACGCCGGTGACATCATGGCCGAGATCGAAACCGACAAGGCGACGATGGAATTCGAGGCCGTGGACGAGGGCACCATCGGCAAGATCCTCGTTGAAGAAGGTACCGAGGGCGTGAAGGTCAACACCCCCATCGCCGTGCTGCTGGAGGAAGGCGAGAGCGCGGACGATATCGACACCGCGTCAAGCACCCCTGCCCCGCAAGCCGCCGAGAAGAGCCCCGAGCCGGAGGCGAAATCCGCCCCGGCGGAGACCAAGGCGCCCGCCGCGCCGAAGGCGGATGCCAGCCCAGACTGGCCCGAGGGCACCGAGATGGAAAAGAAGACGGTGCGCGAGGCATTGAATGCCGCCATGGCCGAGGAGATGCGCCGCGACGACACCGTCTTCATCATGGGCGAGGAGGTGGCCGAGTACGAGGGCGCCTACAAGATAACCCAGAACCTGCTCGATGAATTCGGCGCCAAGCGCGTGATCGACACGCCCATCACCGAGCACGGCTTTGCCGGGATCGGCGTGGGCGCGTCCTGGGGCGGTTTGCGCCCCATCGTCGAGTTCATGACGTGGAACTTCGCCATGCAGGCGATCGACCAGATCATCAACTCGGCGGCCAAGACGCTCTACATGTCGGGCGGGCAGATGGGCAGCCCGATCGTGTTTCGCGGTCCCAACGGGGCGGCAGCGCGCGTCGGCGCACAGCACAGCCAGGACTACGCCGCATGGTACGCCCAAGTACCCGGGCTGCGCGTTGTGCAGCCCTATTCGGCGGCCTGCGCCAAGGGCCTGCTGAAAAGTGCCATCCGCGACCCAAACCCGGTCATCTTCCTCGAGAACGAGATCCTCTATGGCAAGTCCTTCGAGGTGCCCAAGATGGATGATTTCACCATCCCCTTCGGCAAGGCCAAGATCTGGCGCGAGGGGGCTGACGTGACGATCGTCAGCTTCGGCATTGGTATGACCTACGCGCTGGAGGCAGCCGAAAAGCTGGCCGAAGACGGGATCGAGGCCGAGGTGATCGACCTGCGTACCCTGCGCCCGATGGACACCGACACGGTGATCGCCTCGGTGATGAAGACCAACCGATGCGTGACGGTGGAGGAAGGCTGGCCGGTGCCCTCTATCGGCAGCTACATCTCTTCGGTGCTGATGCAGCAGGCCTTCGACTATCTTGACGCGCCGGTCATCAACTGCACCGGCAAGGACGTGCCGATGCCCTATGCGGCCAATCTGGAAAAGCTGGCGCTGACCTCTACCAAAGAGGTGATCGATGCCGTGCGCCAAGTGACCTACCGGTAAGGGAGAGACGCGATGCCGACCGAAATCCTGATGCCCGCCCTCTCACCAACGATGGAAGAGGGCACGCTGGCCAAATGGCTGGTGAAAGAGGGCGATACCGTCAACGCGGGCGACCTGCTGGCCGAGATCGAGACCGACAAGGCCACGATGGAATTCGAGGCCGTGGACGAAGGCACCATCGGCAAGATCCTCGTCGAGGAAGGCAGCGAGGGGGTAAAGGTGAACACCCCCATCGCCGTGCTGCTGGAAGAGGGTGAGAGCGCGGACGATATCGCATCGGGCAGCGCGAGCGCCCCGGAAGCGGACGCGGCGGCAGAGCCCGAAAAGGACGAGAAAGCGGGCGGCGAGGGCTCCGGCAAGGGCAAGGCTGCAGAGCCTGTCGCGCAATCCGATACCCCGGCCCCCGCAGCACCCAAGGACGAGAAAGGCGAGCGCATCTTCGCCTCGCCCCTCGCCCGCCGGATCGCGGCAGAGAAGGGGCTCGACCTGGCGCAGATCAAGGGCTCGGGCCCGCATGGCCGTATCGTGCGCGCGGATGTGGAGGGGGCCAAACCCGCCGCCGCCCCCGCCAAGGAGGCCGCCAAACCTGCGGACAAGGCCCCTGCCCCGGCAGCGCCCTCCGGCCCGTCCCCGGATGCCGTCATGGCCATGTACGAGGGCCGCGAGTTCGAGGAGGTCAAGCTCGACGGGATGCGCAAGACCATCGCCGCGCGTCTCACCGAGGCCAAGCAGACCGTGCCGCATTTCTACCTGCGCCGCGAGATCCGCCTCGACGCGCTGATGAAGTTCCGCGCCGATCTCAACAAGCAGCTCGAGCCGCGCGGCGTCAAGCTGTCGGTCAACGACTTCATCATCAAGGCCTGCGCATTGGCGCTGCAAGCGGTGCCAGATGCCAATGCCGTCTGGGCCGGCGACAAGGTGCTCAAGCTCAAGCCTTCTGACGTCGCCGTAGCCGTGGCCATCGAGGGGGGCCTGTTCACGCCCGTGCTCAAGGATGCCGAGATGAAATCGCTCTCGGCGCTGTCGGCCGAGATGAAGGACCTCGCCAAGCGTGCCCGAGACCGCAAGCTGGCACCACAGGAGTATCAGGGCGGCACCTTCGCCATCTCCAATCTCGGGATGTTCGGGATCGAGAATTTCGACGCTGTCATCAACCCGCCGCATGGCGCGATCCTCGCCGTTGGCGCGGGGCTGAAGAAGCCGGTGGTGGGCGCGGATGGCGAGCTGACCGTGGCCACGGTCATGTCGGTCACGCTGTCGGTGGATCACCGGGTCATCGACGGCGCGATGGGCGCGGACCTGCTCAAACAGATCGTCGAGAACCTCGAGAACCCGATGGTGATGCTGGCCTGAGATAACCGCATCACCGATCTGAGAAAGCCCCGGACCAGGTCCCAGGTCCGGGGCTTTTGTCTGTCCGTCCCGTGTGGGCGGGATATGGCGCACCGCGCGCGTAGCGCCCCCCTCGCTAATTGACATTCCGCCCGAATTGGCATTCAAAACTTTGCATGCAACGTTTCCGATTTCTCTTCTCCCAACCATTCAGGGAGCGGATGGCATCAAACAAAGGAAACTCCGATGATGCATCCCCCACGCCGTTTTGCGCGGCTCTGGAACGCGCGACCCCGCGTAGACGCGCTGATAATCGTTCTGCTTGCCAATGCCTGGCTGCTTGCCGCGTTCAATAGGGCGTTCTGGACCCGAAGTTATGCGCAAATGCCGGAGGACGAGCCACTTTTTGCACTGTTTGTGGTGGGTATCTTCGCACTGGGGATGGTCTATCTTTTGGCGCTTTGCAATCGCTGGACGCTCAAGCCCGTCCTGATCGCCAATATCTTCATCGCCGCGGGAGCGTCATATTTTAACGATACCATGGGCATCGTGATCGACGAGGTGATGATCCAGAACATCGCCCTCACCACTGCCCGCGAAGCGCACAGCCTCTTTTCCTGGCCGATGTTGCGTTACCTGCTGACCTTCGCCGTGATCCCCTCCGCGGTCTTGCTATTACTGCGAGTTAGGTATCTGCCGATGCGGCGCGCGGCCCTTTTGCATAGCGGGGCACTCGTGCTCTGCGGCCTCGTCTTCGCGGCTATAGCGGCACCGAATTACCAATTTTACAGCTTTTCGCTCAAGCAGTCACCGGGGCTGCGCAAGGTGCTGCACCCGATCGGCCCCGTCCGCAGCGCGATCGACTATGCCGGCGTGGTGTGGACCACGCAGAACCTGCCTTTCAGACCGATCGCGCTCGATGCGCGAAAGGCGGAGGGCAGCGACACAGCCGACCGTCCCAGGCTGTTGGTGCTGATGGTGGGCGAGACGCTGCGCGACGCCAACTGGGGTCTAAGCGGCTATACTCGCAACACGACGCCCGAACTGGCCCGGCGAGATGTGCTGCCGATTGCCGATGTCGCGGCCTGCGGCACCTCCACGGTGATCTCGCTTCCGTGCATGTTTTCTCCGTATACCCGCGAGAATTTTACCTATGAGAAGGCCACCAACACCGAGAATCTGCTCGACGTTCTGAAACGCGCCGGGTTTGACGTTGAATGGTGGGATGCCAACACCGGCGACATGGGGGTAGCCGAGAGGGTGCCCTACACGAATTACAATCACGTCGCCGACAGCCCGTATTGTACCGAGGTGCAGTGCAATGACGGTATCCTGCTCGAGAAACTGGCGGAGCGGTCGGGCACGATCACGCATGATACGGTGATCGTGCTGCACCAGATCGGCAACCACGGTCCGTCCTATTACGAACGCTATCCGCGCGAGTTCGCCCGCTACCTGCCCGATTGCCGCCGCCCGGACGTGGCCAATTGCAGCGCCGAAGCGGTGGTCAATGCCTATGACAACGCGATCGCCTATACCGATCTCATCATGGCAAAGATCATCGACTATCTCGACGGGCTCGAAGAGGTGGACCCTGCCTTGTTGTTCGCGTCGGACCACGGCGAATCTCTGGGCGAAAACGGCCTCTACCTGCATGCGCTTCCCTATTGGTTCGCCCCGACGGAGCAGACCGAGGTGCCCATGCTGCTATGGCTGTCCGAGAGGTTCCGTCAAGACACTGGAATGCGATACGATTGCGTCCGCGAGGTCGCCGGCGAGGACGTCTCTCATGACAATTTCTTTCACTCGGTTCTGGGGCTGCTCGACGTCGATACCACGATCCGCGACGACACTCTCAACCTGTTTCGCGCCTGCCGGTCGCACTCCATATAAACACGCGGCAGATCACAAAGTTTCCGCCGCGATGAGCGCGGGTCGGTTGCCGCCAATCGTCACGAACGTGGGGACCCGATGGTAATGCTCGCCTGAGGCGCGGCGCACGAAGAAGCGTGCCGCGTTCATGCGCGCGCACCCGCCTTTCACCTGCTCGTCGATGTTGCATGCCCGGGGACCGGACCCCTGCGGCAAACCTGTCGATTGCGCGGCGGCGCGTCAGGCGGTAAGGATACCTGACCAATTCCCGGAGTGCCGCCCATGCCCGTCATTACATGCATAGACGATTTCAAACCCCTCTACCGCCGCCGCGTACCGCGGATGTTCTACGATTACGCAGAATCGGGGAGTTGGACCGAGCAAACCTTTCGCGAAAACACCTCTGATTTCTCGCGTCTTCTGCTCAAACAGCGCGTCGCCATCGACATGACCGGGCGCAACCTCGCATCGACCATGATCGGGCAGGACGTGTCGATGCCGGTGGCGCTCGCGCCGGTGGGGCTGACCGGGATGCAATGCGCCGATGGCGAGATCAAGGCGGCGCGCGCGGCGGAGAAATTCGGCGTGCCGTTCACGCTGTCGACCATGTCGATCTGTTCCATCGAGGATGTCGCCGCGCATACGACCAAACCCTTCTGGTTCCAAGTCTACACGCTCAAGGATGACGATTTCATGCAGCGCCTCTTTGACCGTGCGCGTGACGCGAAATGCTCGGCGGCGATGATCACGGTCGATCTGCAAATGCTTGGTCAGCGGCACAAGGATCTGAAAAACGGCCTGTCCGCACCACCCAAGCTGACGCCCGCGAGCGTGGCGAATATGATGACCAAGGTGCAGTGGGGCCTCGGCATGCTGGGGACCAAGCGGCGCAGCTTCGGCAACATCGTGGGCCATGCCAAGGGCGTGACCGATCCCTCGTCGCTCTCTGCATGGACGACAGAGGCGTTCGACCAGGCGCTCGACTGGGACCGCATCCGGCAATTCCGCAAAATGTGGGACGGCCCGCTCATCATCAAGGGGATCATGGATCCGCGCGACGCGGCGGAGGCGCTCAACGTGGGCGCGGACGCGATCATCGTGTCGAACCACGGTGGGCGGCAGCTTGACGGCGCGCTATCGTCCATCCGCGCCCTGCCCGCGATCATGGATGCCGTGGGCGACAAGATCGAGGTGCATCTCGACAGCGGCATCCGATCGGGCCAGGACGTGCTCAAGGCGCTCAGCCTGGGCGCGCGCGGTGCCTATATCGGGCGCGCCTTTACCTACGGGCTGGGGGCGATGGGCGAGGCGGGCGTGACCCGTGCGTTGGAGGTGATAGCCAAGGAGCTCGACACCTCGATGGGGCTGTGCGGGCGGCGTGACGTGCACGATCTGGACCGCGACGTGCTGATGATCCCGAAGGATTTTGCCGGGGACTGGGAGTGAGGCACGGCGAGGGTCACGACATGAGTGCTCGTGGAATGGTGAAGCCCGGCACCGGGGCATTTTGCTCTTTTCAACGGGGCCGTGGTCGGCTATCAGCGCGGCTTCACGCGGGGTGACAGCCTTGGAGGCACCCCGCCTTTTGCCAAGGAGAGACAATATGGCTGGAGAAATTCCTGATCTTCACGCCCAGGAACGCACGGGGACAGGCAAGGGCGCCGCTCGTGCCGTGCGCCGCGCACACCTGGTTCCGGGGATCGTTTTCGGGGGCGACCTGGATCCGTTGCCCATACAGATGCCCTATAACGAACTGATCCGACGCCTCAAAAAGGGCCGATTCAAGTCTACCCTGTTCAACCTCAAGGTCGATGGCCATGAGGACGTGCGCGTAATCTGCCGCGACGTTCAGCGCGACGTGGTCAAGGACCTGCCGACGCATGTCGATTTCATGCGCCTGCGCCGCACCACCAAGATCAACCTGTTCATCCATGTCGATTTCGAGGGCGAGGAAGAGTGCAAGGCGCTGCGCAAGGGCGGCGTGCTGACCATCGTGCGCCCGGAGATCGAGGTCGTGGTGACGGCGGGCGACATTCCCGAGAGAATCGTCGTGGACCTGACGAAGATGGAGAATATCGGCGATACGATGACCATCTCGATGGTCGATCTGCCCGCGGGCGCCAAGCCGACCATCGACCGCGATTTCGTGATCTGCAACATCTCCGCCCCCTCCGCGCTCAAGAGCCAGGAGGATGAAGAGGACGAGACCGAAGAAGTCGCAGCCGAAACCGAAGAAGAAGCCGAAGCCGAGGCCTGAGGCGCATCTCTGCAATTGCAGTGGAGAGACTAAACGGGCGGCACCTATGGTGCCGCCCGTTTTCGTGCGTGACCTGCTCGCGCCGCACCAACATGATCTTGAGAATTATTCCAAAGCCGGACGGTGGCGGGGCGCGCGCGGCATGACTAGGTTGGGCGCGTCGCTCCACGTCGCTGTTAAGTCGAAATCCTGCACTGCCGCGCCCCCGGCGTGAATTAGACAGAGCCCACGGAAGGGGAATCGGTCATGGTTGATGTCACCATCGTTTACTGGCGCGATATTCCCGCGCAGGTCATCGTCGGCAAGGGTCGGCGCGGGTCCAAGGTGCAACTGCCCGAGCGTTTCGAGCAGGCCATCGACCGCGCGGCCATGAAGACGGGGGCGGCGGGGACGGACGACTATCTCGCCGAGTGGCGCAAGGGCGATGCCTACCCGGTGGAGGGCGATCCCGACGAGGTCGCGCAAAGCGAGGCCGCCCGGCTCGACGCCCTTTACGACACCGAGCGTCTCAAGGCGCTCATCGGCAATGATGGCTGGGCGTGAATGCGACCCGCATCGCTATGGGAGGCCGCGATGGCTCTTTTGAATTTCAGGAAGCGTGACACCGCGACCTCCGCAAAGCCGCCCGTGAACCGGCAGGTCGAGGCGTTTCTCGAGGGCTACTCGATCGAGGTGATGCCGCGCACCGCCGAGAAGGTCGAGAATTTCCGTGACCTTCTGCCAGAGGGCACGCGCGTCTACATCGCCCATATCGAGGGCACGCCCATCGAGGACATGGTCGCCACCGCACGCCGCGTGGCGCGCGAGGGTTATCCGGTGATGCCGCATTTCCCGGCGCGCATCATCAAGGACCAGGCAACGCTCGAGGACTGGATCGCCCGCTATCAGGGCGAGGCGGGCGTCGACCAGGCGCTGTTGCTCGCCGGTGGCGTGGAAAAGCCACATGGCGATTTCCATTCCTCCATGCAGCTTCTGGAGGCGGGCGCGTTTGACCGCGCGGGTTTCAAGCGGCTGCATGTTGCGGGCCACCCCGAGGGCAACAAGGATATCGACCCCAATGGCAGCCGCAAGAACGTCGAGGAGGCGCTGCGCTGGAAGCAGAAATTCTCCGAGACCACAGATGCCGAAATGGCCATCGCGACGCAGTTCGCCTTTGACTCGAAGCCGATCATCGCCTGGGCCGATGCCCTGCGCGAAGCGGGCATCACCATGCCTATTCATATCGGCATCGCCGGACCCGCCAAACTTCAGACGCTGATCAAGTTCGCCATCGCCTGCGGCGTCGGTCCGTCCTTGAAAGTGCTTCAGAAACGCGCAATGGATGTCTCCAAGCTTCTGCTGCCCTACGAGCCGACAGAGGTTCTCGCCGCGCTGGCCGCCCACAAGGCCGCCGATCCCGATTGCCTGATCGAGCGCGTGCATTTCTTCCCGCTGGGCGGGATCAAGACCAACGCCCAATGGGTGATCGACAACGGCGGTGCCTCGGGCACCCCGGCTGCGCAACAAGGATAAGACATGACCCGCACCATCGTCGAGAGCAAGACCAGGACCGCCGTGATCGGCTTTGACGAGCCGTTCTGCGTCATTGGCGAACGCATCAACCCCACCGGCCGAAAGAAGCTCGCCGCCGAGCTGGAGGCGGGCGACTATTCCACCGTGGAATCCGACGCCGTGGCGCAGGCCGCAGCGGGCGCCACCGTGCTCGATATCAACGCGGGCGTGGTATACAACTCCAACCCCAACCCTAACGAGACCGAGCCGCCGCTGATGACGGCCATCGTCGAGCTGGTGCAGGGGCTGGTCGATCTGCCGCTGTGCATCGACAGCTCTGTTCCCGCGGCGCTGGAAGCCGGGCTTCAGGCCGCGCACGGCCGCCCGCTCCTGAACTCGGTAACCGGCGAGGAAGAGCGGTTGGAATACGTGCTGCCGCTGGTCAAGAAATACAACGTTCCGGTTGTGGCCATTTCCAACGACGACACCGGCATTTCCGAGGATCCGGACGTGCGCTTTGCCGTCGCCAAGAAGATCGTCGAGCGCGCCGCCGATTTCGGCATCCCGGCTCATGACATCGTGGTCGATCCGCTGGTCATGCCGGTGGGCGCGATGGGCACCGCCGGACGTCAGGTGTTCACGCTGGTGCGCCGCCTGCGCGAGGAACTGGGCGTAAACACCACCTGCGGTGCATCCAACATCTCTTTCGGGCTACCCAACCGGCACGGCATCAACAATGCCTTCCTGCCGATGGCGATCGAGGCGGGGATGACAAGCGCCATCATGAACCCGATCGCGCTGCCGGTGAAACAGGCCGAGATCGAGGCCAAGAAGGCCGAGGTCGCCGCGACCGGACTGGTGATCCCCGACGATATGGACGACGAGACCTTCTGCCAGTTGTTCGGGCTGGGATCGACCAAGGCGCGCGCGGGCAAGGAGATGGAGGCGATCCACGCCGCGAATTTCCTGATGGCCAACGACCCCCACGGCGGCAACTGGATCAAGTTCAACAAGGCCCCGCCGAAGCCCGGCGAAGAGGTGCGCTCGGGCGGCCGCGCAGGCAGCCGCAGCCGCCGCCGCAGGGCCTGAGCGCCACGCCACGCTGGCGCACGACTTCGCCAGCGTGGCGGCCCCGCAGCGCGTCCGCTCGGAATCGTCCGCGCTGGTGCAAACGGCGGACAGAGCGGGCGACTTGAAGACGCCCCCCCCATGCGCCGGGCAGCGTTTGATCCCACGGACAATCGCGGATTGTTGGGAGTCTTCGTGTAGGTTGAATAACCTGACGCAGAGCGGGACGGGCTAGGGTTTCACCCGCCCCCGGAAATTACTTGAGCCCCCATACGCGCGACCGGAGTCCTGACAGAAATCCGGTCGTCTTCCTGCCAGCGACACGCCTCCCGCCGCTTACTTCAGGATCGACGACCCGGCATAGCGCGCACTCTCGCCCAGCATCTCCTCGATGCGAATGAGCTGGTTGTACTTCGCCAGCCGGTCCGACCGCGCGAGGCTGCCGGTCTTGATCTGCCCGCAATTGGTGGCCACGGCGAGGTCGGCGATGGTCGCGTCCTCGGTCTCGCCCGAGCGGTGCGACATCACGTTGGTCATGCACGCGCGATGCGCCATCTCGACCGCCTGCAGCGTCTCGGTCAGCGTGCCGATCTGGTTGACCTTGACCAGCATGGAATTGGCCGCGCCGCGTTCGATGCCCTCGGCCAGCCGCGCGGGGTTGGTCACGAACAGGTCATCGCCCACCAGTTGCACCTTGTCGCCGATGGCGTCGGTTAGCGCCTTCCAGCCGTCCCAGTCGTCTTCGGCCATGCCGTCCTCGATCGAGATGATCGGATAGTCGGCGCAGAGCGCCTGAAGATAGGCGACGTTCTCCTGGCTCGTGAGGCTCACCTCCTCGCCCGCCATCTCGTACTTGCCGCCCTTGTAATACTCGGTCGCGGCGCAATCGAGGGCGAGGTGGATATCCTCGCCGGGGGCATAGCCCGCCTTCTCGATGGACCGCAGGATGAAATCCAGCGCATCGCGCGTGCCCGACAGCGCCGGGGCAAAGCCACCCTCGTCGCCCACCCCGGTGGCGAGCCCGGCGGCGTTCAGTTCCTTCTTGAGCGTGTGGAACACCTCTGCACCCATGCGCACCGCCTCGCGGATCGTGCCGGCGCTCACCGGCATGATCATGAATTCCTGGATGTCGATGGGGTTGTCGGCATGCTCGCCGCCATTGATGATGTTCATCATCGGCACGGGCAGCACCCGCGCCGAGGTGCCCCCCACGTAGCGATAGAGGGGCTGCGCGCTGTAATCGGCAGCCGCCTTGGCACAGGCGAGCGAGACGCCGAGGATCGCGTTGGCGCCCAGCCGCCCCTTGTTGGCGGTGCCATCAAGCTCGATCATTGTCTCGTCCACCGCCACCTGCTCGGTCGCGTCCATGCCCAAGAGCGCCTCGGCGATTTCGCCGTTGACGCTCGCGCAGGCCTCCAGCACGCCCTTGCCGCCATAGCGCGCCGGATCGCCGTCGCGTTTCTCCACCGCCTCGTGCGCGCCGGTCGAGGCCCCCGAAGGCACCGCGGCGCGGCCCATGGTGCCGTCCTCCAGGATGACCTCGACCTCCACCGTCGGGTTGCCCCGGCTGTCGAGGATTTCGCGGGCGTGAATGTCGATGATGCTGCTCATGGCGTGTCTGTCCCGGAGTTGAATGAAACCTGCCCGCCCCATAGCAAGAAACCTCGCCAATGCAAACGCGGCGCGTGCAAGGCGGGGCTCCGGGGAGGGATGACTGGTATTGAGTGGACGTCGGGTGTGAAGCGACTAGCCGCGCGGGGAACACCAGAGGGTCAAGTTCTGTCCAGCCCCCCGGCCATCCCCCGCTCAGGGGATGATACGGGTGTATTTCATGCCCTCGAGCGAAACGCCGGCCATCAGCCCCGCCTGTCCGAAGATCACCGCCACCACCGGCGCGGTGGAGGTCGTGGTCTCGGCCCGCAGGTTCTCGCCACGGTCGTTGAAGACATACTCGATATCGCCGCCCGCGGCCCAGCCTGACGACCGCCGGAACCTTTCCAGCGCCTCTTCGGTCATGAAAAACAGCACATGTGCGAACTGCTGCGCGCCGAATTGTAGCCCGACGCTGCCCTTGGTGGCCGAGTAGTAGTCCACCGTGACGTTGTCGATCCGCAGCGCCCCGCGGCCATAGCCGCCGCCCACGAATATCCCCCCCTCGGTCACCACCGGCATGACAAGAATGCCGGTCGCCTTGTCGGCCAGATCGCGCGTGCCGGGATAGTTGGAATACATGTGCGACAGCGTTGCGTTCACGCGCGCGTCGATCTTTGCGCCGCCAGAGCTGCCAACCCCGTTGCCGCATGCTGCAAGAACCGGCATGCCAGCCAGTGCGCCGAGGGTGAATCCGCGTCTTGTGAGATTGCTCATGTGTTTGCCCGCCTCGATTGCGTCTGATTGCGCCCGGTCGTTTCGCCTAGCCGGACTCTTGCCACTCAATATAGTCGAGCCGGCCACCAATGTCACCAAGGATTGCGGTTCTGCGCAAGATACCGCGCAGATATCAGCGGGCCGCCATCAGCCGCGCGGCAGCGGGGGCAAAATAGCTCAGGATGCCGTCGCAACCCGCGCGCTTGAAACAGGCGAGGCTCTCCATCATTGCGCGCTCGCCGTCGATCCAGCCGTTGAGCGCGGCAGCGCGGATCATCGCGTATTCGCCTGACACCTGGTAGGCAAAAGTTGGTGCGCCAAAGCGCTCCTTCACCCGACGGCAGATGTCGAGATAGGGCAACCCCGGCTTGACCATCACCATGTCCGCCCCCTCGGCCAGGTCGCGCGCCACCATGCGCAGCGCCTCGTCACTGTTGGCCGGGTCCATCTGATAGGTCTTCTTGTCGCCCTTGAGCGCGGCGGACGCCCCGACCGCATCGCGAAACGGGCCGTAGAAGGCCGAGGCGTACTTGGCGGCGTAGGACATGATCGCCACGTCCCAATGTCCCGCGGATTCCAGCGCCCCACGCATCGCGCCCACACGCCCATCCATCATGTCGGATGGCCCCAGGATGTCGGCCCCCGCCTCTGCCTGCGCCAGCGCCTGTTTCACCAGCGCCTCGACGGTAGCGTCGTTGACGATCCGTCCATCCACGACAAACCCGTCATGGCCGGTATCCGAATAGGGGTCGAGCGCCACGTCGGTCATCACCGCAATCTCCGGCACCGCGGCCTTGATGGCGCGGGTGGCGCGGTTGCTGAGGTTGTCGGGGTTCCACGCCTCGGCGCAATCGGCGGTGCGGTGCTCTGCCGATGTATAGGGAAACAGGCACATCGCCGGGATGCCGAGATCAGCCGCCTCGCGCGCGGCCTCCACCACCTTGTCGATCGAGCGGCGCATCACGCCGGGCATCGAGGCCACCGGCTCTTCCACCCCCTCGCCATCGCGCACGAAAACGGGCCAGATCAGGTCGGCAGGGCTGAGCGTGGTCTCGGCCACGAGGTCGCGCAGCGCGCCGCTCGCGCGCAGGCGCCGCGGGCGGTTAGCGGGATAGGGGGCCTGAACAGGGGTCATGGCGGGCTCTCCGCGGGGTTTGGCATTCGGAACCCTGCCTCATTTGCACGGAAATTCCACCATCTCAAGGGTAGGAATTGCCGCGCACGAGCGCTAAGAGGGCGGGCAATACAGTGACAGAGGCGCGGCCTTGACCCTTCTTGACAATGTTTTCGAGTTGATCGACCTGCGCTCCTTCAGCAACCTCTGGTTCTGGATCGCGCTGGCGGTGACATGGTCGACCGTCAGCCATTGGGTCTTGGGCGTGCCCTGGGACATGGCGATCCGCGCGCGGCGCGGTCAGGGCGAAACGGCGATGGAGGATTTCGAGGACATGGTGCGTATAAATACCGGGCGGCTGCTCTACGTGGCGAACCAGTCGGGCACGCTGCTCGCGGGGATCGCCGCCTTCGCACTGTCCTCGCTCGCGATCCTCGGCTTCGTCTACGGCAACGAGTTCTCGCAGGCCGTCTTCATGCTGGCCTTCCCGCTCACCGGGGTGGGCTTGCTGTCGTTGCGCACCGCGCGCCGCATCCGCGACGAGGCACTGCGTGGCGAGGCCCTGATCGCGCGTCTGTCGCGGCACCGCCTCGCGGTGCAAATGGTCGGCATGGCGTCGATCTTCGTCACCGCCATGTGGGGCATGTACCAGAACATGGCCATCGGCGCGCTCGGCTGATCGGCATGGGAGCAGCCAGCCATATCACCGTGGGCGGCGCGCCCGAGGGGTACGACGCGCGGCTCGTGCTGGGCGAGGTGTCGGCGCGCGAGGGGCCCGTGATCCACGTCGCACGCGACGACAAGCGGATGGCGGCGATGGCCGCGGCGCTCGCCTTCTTCGCCCCCGACATGCCGGTGATCCGCTTTCCCGGCTGGGATTGCCTGCCCTATGACCGTATCTCGCCCAATGCCGAGATTTCGGCGGCGCGGATGGCGACGCTGGCGGGGCTGGTACACGGAATGCCGCAGCGATTCGTGCTTCTGACCACGCTCAACGCCGCAACACAGCGCCTCCCCGCACGCGATGTCCTGCGCGAGAGCGCCTTCGCGGCGGAGGTGGGCGAGCGCATCGACGAAAAGGCGTTGCGCGACTTCCTCGTGCGCATGGGCTTCGTGCAGGCCCCCACCGTGACAGAGCCTGGCGATTACGCCCTGCGTGGCGGCATCATCGACATCTACCCGCCCGGCGAGGCGGGGCCGGTGCGGCTCGACCTCTTCGGCGACGTGCTCGACGGGGTGCGCCGTTTCGATCCCGCCTCGCAGCGCACCACCGAAAAGCTTGCCCGCGTCGAGCTTGCCCCCGTCTCCGAGGTGATCCTGGACGAGGCCGCAATCCGCCGCTTCCGGCAGAATTACCGCATCGCCTTCGGCACGGGCGTGGCCGACGACCCACTCTATGAATCCGTCAGTGCGGGGCGCAAACCGGCCGGCGCCGAGCACTGGCTGCCGCTCTTTCACGAGCGGCTCGAGACGCTGTTCGACTACCTCCCCGATGCCGCCATCACCCTCGACGATCAGGCCGACGCCGCCCGCGCCGCGCGGTGGGAGGCGGTTCGGGACCAGTACGAGGCGCGCTGCCACGCTCAGGGCCAGAAGGCGCGCGGCGAAGCGGTCTATCACCCGGTGCCACCCCAGGAACTGTACCTCGACGACGACGCATGGCAGGACGCGACCGGCGCACGGCGGGTGCTGCAGTTCTCGGCGCTGCCACGGCCCACGGGGCCGGGCGTGATCGACGCGGGCGGCCGCATCGGGCGCAATTTTGCCCCCGAACGGCAGCAGGAAAAGGTAAACCTTTTCAGCGTCCTGAAAGACCATATCGAGGACCGTATGGAGGCCGGACCGGTGCTCGTCGCGTGCTGGTCCGAGGGCGCGCGTGAACGCATCGAGGGGCTCTTGTCCGACGAGGGGCTGATCGGCGCGACCGGTATCCGCGACGCGGGCGGGCTGGGCCGCCACGGGCTGCACCTCGCGGTCTGGCCGCTCGAACAGGGCTTCGAGGCGCCGTCGATCACCGTGATCTCCGAACAGGACGTGCTGGGCGACCGGCTCATCCGCGGCGCTCGGCGCAAGCGGCGGGCCGAGAATTTCCTGACCGAGGCACAGGCGCTGTCGCAGGGCGACCTTGTCGTGCATGTGGATCACGGGATCGGCCGCTATCTGGGGCTTGAGGTGGTCACCGCAGCAGGCGCGGCACATGAATGCCTCGTGCTGGAATATGCCGAAGGATCAAGGCTCTACCTGCCAGTCGAGAATATCGAACTGCTGTCGCGCTACGGTCACGAAGAGGGCCTGCTCGACCGTCTTGGCGGTGGCGCGTGGCAGGCCAAGAAGGCCAAGCTCAAACAGCGCATCCGCGAGATGGCCGATCGGCTCATCCGCGTGGCCGCCGAGCGCGAATTGCGCCGCGCCCCCGTCATCGCCGCCGAGCCCCACGCGTGGGAGGCCTTCGCCGCACGCTTCCCCTATCAGGAAACCGAGGACCAGCTTCGCGCCATCGAGGATGTGCTCTCCGATCTCGAGGCAGGCCGCCCGATGGACCGGCTCATCTGCGGCGACGTGGGTTTCGGCAAGACCGAGGTGGCGATGCGCGCGGCCTTTGCCGCCGCGATGGCGGGGCAGCAGGTCGCGGTGATCGCGCCCACCACCCTGCTCGCGCGCCAACACTACAAGGAATTCGCCGAGCGGTTCCGCGGGTTCCCGCTGTCGGTTCATGCTCTCTCGCGGTTCGTCTCGCAACGCGACGCCACCCGCACCCGCGAGGCGATGGCAAAGGGCACCGCCGATATCGTGGTGGGCACCCACGCGCTCCTCGCAAAAAACGTTCGGTTCCAGAACCTCGGCCTGCTCATCATCGACGAGGAACAGCGCTTCGGCGTGGCGCACAAGGAGCGGCTCAAGCAGATGCGCTCGGATGTGCATGTTCTGACGCTCACCGCCACCCCGATCCCGCGCACGCTGCAATTGTCGCTCTCCGGGGTTCGCGATCTGTCGATCATCGGCACGCCGCCGGTGGATCGCCTGTCGATCCGCACCTACGTGTCCGAGTTTGACACCGTCACCGTGCGCGAGGCGCTCTTGCGCGAGCATTACCGGGGCGGGCAGTCCTTCTTCGTGGTGCCCCGCATCAAGGATTTGCCCGAGATCGAGGATTTCCTCGCCAATCAGGTGCCCGAGGTTTCCTATGTCGTGGCCCACGGTCAGATGGCGGCTGGAGAACTGGACCAGCGGATGAACGCCTTTTACGACGGCAAGTACGACGTGCTGCTGGCCACCACCATCGTCGAATCCGGGCTCGACATCCCCACCGCCAACACCATGATCATCCACCGGGCCGACATGTTCGGGCTGGCGCAACTCTACCAGATCCGTGGCCGGGTGGGCCGTTCCAAGGCCCGCGCCTATGCCTACCTCACGACCAAGCCGCGCGTGCCGCTGACACCGGGGGCAGAGAAACGCCTGCGCGTGCTCAGCAGCCTCGACACGCTCGGCGCAGGCTTCACGCTGGCCTCCCAGGATCTTGACATCCGCGGCGCGGGCAATCTGTTGGGCGAGGAACAGTCGGGCCAGATGCGCGACGTCGGGTTCGAACTTTATCAGTCCATGCTGGAAGAGGCGATCGCGCGCATCCGCTCGGGCGAGGCCACGGGCCTGCCCGACGACGACGGCCAATGGGCGCCGCAAATCAACCTTGGCGTGCCGGTCCTCATCCCCGAGGATTACGTGCCCGATCTCGACGTGCGTCTCGGCCTCTACCGCCGCCTCAGCGGGATGGAGAGCAAGGTCGATCTCGAAGGCTTCGCCGCCGAGATGATCGACCGCTTCGGCCCCCTGCCCCGCGAGGTCAACCTGCTCATGCTGGTCATGCGCATCAAGGCGATGTGCAAGCGCGCGGGCATCGCCAAGCTCGACGGCGGGCCCAAGGGTGCGACGATCCAGTTCCACAACGACAAGTTCGCCTCGCCGCAGGGGCTGGTGGAATTCATCCAGGACCAGAAGGGGCTGGCCAAGGTCCGCGACAACAAGATCGTCGTGCGCCGCGACTGGAAGGGCGAGGCCGACCGTGTCCGCGGCGCCTTCGCCATCGCCCGCGATCTTGCAGAAAAGGTGGTGGGCGAAAAGAAGAAGGCGAAACCGGACCGCCAGGCCGCACGCGGCTGAGGCCGGTCCGGCAATCTTCCCCCTAGCGCCCCCGCCCCCCATCGCCTAAGTTTGCCGCAGGGCGGCATGAGAGGGTGCATGAGCGATACCGGGTTACAGAAACTGGCGTTCTTCCTGCTGGTGGCGCTCATCGCCTTCGTGGCGGTGGCGGGGGGCGTGTGATGGCGCAGCGCTACGGCGGCAGACACAGCCCCGACCAGAGCGACACCGCCCCGGCCCCGTCCCCACGCGGCGGCTATCGCGGGGCGCGGCGCACACGCGTCGGCGGCCGCGTCAACATGCTGTTCCTCGCGCCCCTGCCGCTGGCCTTTCGTGCCTTTTTCGGCGGTCCGGTCGAGATGGCGCTCAACCTCGTCGCCCTCGGGATTCTGCTGCTGGCGGCCTGGCTCACCCGCGAGGGGCTGCGCGCCGAGGAAGCCTATGATGCGCGCCGCATCGCCCGTCGGCCCGCCATCCCGCGCAAGATCTTCGGCGCGGCCCTAACCGGCACGGGGCTGGCCGTGGTCGCCCATGCCGCGGGCGGCGGCGTAGCCGAGCCTGCGATCTACGCAGTGGCGGGAGCGGCCCTGCACCTGCTGGCCTTCGGCCCCGACCCGCTGCGCGACAAGTCCGCCGAGGGCATCGACAGCTTTCAGAGCGACCGCGTGGCGCGCGTGGTGGACCGAGCCGAGGACTACCTGCGCGCCATGACCCAGGCCATCGCCGCCACCCGCGACCGCGACATCGAGGCGCGGTTGGAGCGGTTCCAGGTCACGGTGCGCGACATGCTGCGCACCGTCGAGGACGACCCGCGCGACCTTACGGCGGCACGCAAGTACCTCAGCGTCTACCTGATGGGCGCGCGCGACGCCTCGGCAAAATACGCCGATCTCGCCACCCGCGCCCCGAACCCGCAGGCGCGCGAGAAATACCTCGTGCTGCTTTCGGACCTCGAACAGAATTTCACCGCCAAGACCCGCGCGCTCATGGCCGACAGCAGCACCGATCTCGATATCGAGATCGAGGTGCTGCGCGACCGGCTCGAGCGCGAGGGCGTGCATCTTGAGACCACAGAGACAGCTTAAGAGGATCCCCCATGTCAGACGCCACCCGTCAAAAGGCCGAGGCCGTGCTCGCCGATGTCGAATCCGTGAGCCGCGCGGTGCTGCCCGAACCCACGGACGCCAATGCCATCGTTCCGCTGGAAAAGGCCGATGCAACCCAGAGCGCCGAGATCGCGCGCCGCATGGCCGAGATCGACATGGCCGACACGCAGTCCATCGTCTCTTTCGGCTCGGCGGCGCAGGCGGAATTGCAGGAAATCTCGCAATCCATGCTGCAGGGCGTGCGCAACAAGGACGTGGGCCCGGCGGGTGACTCCTTGCGCGGCATCGTCACCACGATCCGGGGTTTTTCCGTCTCCGAGCTGGACGTGCGCCGCGATCGGTCCTGGTGGGAAAAACTGCTGGGCCGCGCCGCCCCGTTCGCCAAGTTCACCGCCCGCTACGAAGAGGTGCAGGGCCAGATCGACCGCATCACCGAGAGCCTGCTGGGCCACGAGCATACCCTGCTGAAGGACATAAAGTCGCTCGACATGCTCTACGAGAAGACGCTCGCCTTCTACGACGAACTGGCGCTCTACATCGCGGCGGGCGAGGCCAAGCTCAAGGAGCTGGACGACAAGGACATCCCGGCCAAGGAGGTCGAGATGGAGGCCGCGCCGGAAAACGACCAGGTGATGAAGGCACAGGAGTTGCGCGACCTGCGCGCCGCCCGCGACGACCTCGCACGCCGGGTGCACGACCTGAAACTCACCCGCCAGGTGACCATGCAATCGCTGCCCTCGATCCGGCTGGTGCAGGAAAACGACAAGTCGCTTGTCACCAAGATCAACTCCACCCTCGTCAACACCGTGCCGCTGTGGGAAACCCAACTGGCGCAAGCGGTCACCATACAACGCTCGGCCGAGGCCGCGGCGGCGGTGCGCGACGCCAACGACCTCACCAACGAGCTGCTGACCGCCAACGCCGCCAACCTGCGCGAGAGCAACAAGATGATCCGGCAGGAGATGGAGCGCGGCGTTTTCGACATCGAGGCGGTGAAACAGGCCAATGCCGATCTCATCGGCACCATCGAGGAGAGCCTTGCCATCGCCGACGAGGGCAAGGCGAAACGCGCCCGTGCGGAGGAAGACCTCAAGAAAATGGAGGCCGAACTGCGCGACACGCTCGCCTCGGCCAAGTCGCGGGGCGACGGGGTGGGCGACACCGCCGCAACCGCCGTGCCGAAGGGCTGAGGCGGCGATGACGGCGGGACAAGGGTTGCGCGTCCTCGCAGGGCTGGTGCTGGCGCTGGCGCTATCGGCCTGCGACATGCCGGTGCCTGATGCGCCCGCACCCTCCGCCCCGCGCCCGCCCGCCCAAGGCGACGACGGCCCGTCTGCCCGCAGCAAGGCGCTCGTCGCTCATTACGCGCGCATCGAGCGCGATCTCAAGGGTCGTGGCCTCCTGCGCGTCGATGGCGGCGGGCCCGACACGCCCTTTACCGACACCGACCTGATGCGCAATTTCGAGCGTATCGTATTCTTCGACGAATACGCGCCCGGTGCCGGATTTCGCTCGTCCTCGGGCCGCGCGGGGGGCCTGCGGAAATGGACGTCGCCGGTACGCATCGGGATGGAATTCGGCACCTCGGTGCCCGAGGAACAGCGCTCGGCGGATCGCGCCACGCTCGACGACTATACCGAGCGGCTAGCAGACGCAGCGCGCCATCCGATCTCGATGGTGCGCCGCGGGGCCAACTTCCACGTTCTGGTCATGGGCGAGGACGACCGCGCCGATGGTCTCGCCCGCGTCCGCCGCATCGCCCCCGATATCGACGCGGCAACCCTTGGCGTCTTTCGCGACATGCCGCGCAGCATCCATTGCCTCGTCGTGGCCTTCTCCGACCGCGGCAATCCCTATTCCTACGACCGCGCGATTGCATGGGTCCGCGCCGAGCACCCGCAACTCATGCGCGAATCGTGCTTCCACGAGGAGCTGGCGCAGGGGCTCGGCCTCGCCAATGACAGTCCCCGAGCACGACCCTCGATCTTCAACGACGATGACGAGTTCGCGTGGCTGACCACCCATGACGAAATGCTGCTGCGCCTGCTTTACCATCCAGACCTCTCCCCCGGCATGACCGCCGACGAAGCCCGCCCCATCCTCCGCCGCCTGCTGGATGAATGGCAGGCGGGGCCGGTCTGACCCGTTCGCAAAGGAGCCTTCCCATATGCCCATCTTCGATTTCCTCTCCGGCCAGTTCATCGACGTCATCCACTGGACCGACGACACGCGCGACACGATGGTCTGGCGGTTCGAGCGCGAGGGCCACGAGATCAAGTACGGCGCCAAGCTCACCGTGCGCGAGGGGCAGGCCGCCGTGTTCGTCCACGAGGGGCAGTTGGCGGACGTTTTCACCCCCGGTCTCTACATGCTGGAAACCAACAACATGCCGGTGATGACCTCGCTCCAGCACTGGGATCATGGCTTTCGCTCGCCCTTCAAGTCAGAAATCTACTTCATCGCCACGACGCGCTTCACCAATCTGAAATGGGGCACCAAGAACCCGATCATGCTGCGCGACCCGGAATTCGGCCCCACCCGCATCCGCGCCTATGGCACGTATACCGTGCGCGTCTCCGAACCGGCGAAGTTCCTCTCCGAAATTGTCGGCACCGACGGCGAGTTCACCATGGACGAGATCAGCTTCCAGATCCGCAACATCATCGTGCAGGCGTTCAGCCGCATCATCGCAGGAAGCGGCATCCCGGTGCTCGACATGGCGGCCAACACGCGTGACCTGGGCAAACTGGTGGCCGGTGAGATCACCGGAATCGTGTCGGAATACGGGTTGGAAATACCAGAATTTTACATTGAAAACATATCATTGCCGCCCAGTGTTGAAGCAGCGCTCGACAAGCGCACCTCGATGGGGATCGCGGGCGACCTGTCGCGCTTCACCCAGTATTCGACTGCCGAGGCGATGACCGCGGCGGCCAAGAACCCGAGTGGAGGCGGCGGCATTGGCGCGGGTCTTGGCATGGGAATGGGCATGGCGATGGCGCAGCAGATGGCCGATCAGGGGCCATGGGGCGCACGTCCCGCACAAGAACAGGCGCCGGCAGCCCCGCCGCCCCCGCCTGTCGAACATGTCTGGCACATCGCCGAGGGCGGCCAGACTCACGGCCCCTATTCCAAGGCACGGTTGGGGCGCATGGTGACCGAGGGCGGCCTGACGCGCGACACGCTCGTCTGGACCGCCGGGCAGGACGGCTGGAAGCGCGCCGAGGACGTTGCCGAACTGGCGCAGCTCTTCACCGTCATGCCGCCCCCGCCGCCGGGCGCCTGAGCAGATGCGCCGCCGCGCGACCATTACCCTGCACGAGTTCACTGCCGCGCGCCTACTGTTGATGCGTGGTGATGGCGGGCTGACGACATGGTTGTGATTGCTCTACGCGGCCTCGGCGCGCGTCATGGGCGCTTGAGCTTCACGCCGTATCACCCTGGAATTATTTCATAAATCCTCTGAAAGCCTCATGTCAGATACCCCGTCACCTGCCCCTGTTGAGATCAAACACCGCTTCCCCTGCGCAAGCTGCGGGGCGGATTACCGCTATGATCCGGGCGGCGACCGGCTAATCTGCGATCACTGCGGCGACGTCGCCGGGATCGAGACCGGCGGCCCCTGGCAGGGCGGTATCAGGGAGCTGGATTTCGCCGCCGCCTTGCGCGACCAACTCCCCGCGCAGGAAATGGAGGACACCCGCGTCACCACCTGCACAAGCTGCGGCGCGCAAGTGGAGCTGGGCACCGACACCCACGCCACCGAATGCCCGTTCTGCGCCTCGCCGGTGGTCACCGATACCGGCACACACCGGCATATCAAGCCACGGGCATTGTTGCCTTTTTCGCTGGGCGAAGAGCAGGCCCGCAAGGCGATGACCGACTGGCTGGGGCGGCTGTGGTTCGCGCCGAACGGGTTGCAGGACTACGCCCGCAAGGGCCGGAAGATGCACGGCATTTACGTGCCCTACTGGACCTTCGACGCCGACACCAAGTCACAGTACCGCGGCGAGCGTGGCACCGTCTATTACCAGACACGCACTGTCACGAGAAACGGAAAACGTCAGCAAATTCAAATTGCTAAGGTTCGGTGGAGGACGGTGTCGGGGCGGGTGGCGCGGTTTTTCGACGATGTGCTGGTGCTGGCGTCCACCGCCTTGCCGAAACGCTATACCGACGCGCTGGAGCCGTGGGACCTGTCGGCACTGGTTCCTTACGCGCCGGAGTACCTCGCGGGGTTTCGCGCCGAGGGGTACAGCGTTGATCTAGAACAAGGATTCGCGCAGGCGCGCGACAAGATGGACGCGATCATCGCCCGGGACGTTCGGTTCGATATCGGCGGCGACCGGCAACGCATCCATGACATCGACACCGAGGTGCGGGACACCACCTTCAAGCATATCCTGCTGCCGGTCTGGCTCGCAGCCTACAGGTTCAGGGGACGAACCTACAGGTTCGTAGTCAACGCCCGCACCGGCCGGGTGCAGGGCGAGCGGCCGTGGTCGGCGTGGAAGATCGCGGTCGCCGTGGTGATCGGCGCGGCGGTGGCCGGCGGGATCGGCTACCTGGTGGCGCTCGAACAGGGCGGGTTCTGATGCACACATCCCTGGCGATCAGGATCATCCGCGCCCATGCCGACGGCGCGACGAGCGATGTCATCGCCGGTCGGGCATGGATCGCCGGGCAATCCATGCCTATGTTCGATCCCGAGAACCCGTGGCCCGGGGGCGGTCGCCTCTCGGACACCCGGCCGGGCACAGAGGATCCCGCATGACAGACCAATTCGACACGCTGCGCGGCCTGCTGGACGCGCGTCATTCCTGCCGGGCCTTCCTGTCCGACCCGGTGGAGGACGAGGTGATCGCGCGCATCGTGCAGGCGGCGGGCCGCGCGCCCTCGTGGTGCAACGCGCAGCCCTGGCAGGTGACGGTGACGCGCGGGGGGGAGACCGAGCGGTTCCGCCGCGCGTTGCTTGACGCCGTGCGCAATGACACGCCAAGCCCCGACCTGCCGTGGCCCGAGCGCTATCCGGGCGCGCATGGCGCACGGCGCCGCGAATGCGGGCTGCAACTCTACGAGGCGGTGGGTATCGCCCGCGAGGATCGCGCCGCGCGGGCCGAGCAAAGCATGGAGAACTATCGCCTTTTCGGCGCGCCGCACGTGGCCATCGTGCATTCCGAGGCCGCGCTGGGCCCCTACGGCGCGATGGACACGGGCGGGTTCGTAACCGCCTTCATGCTGGCGGCGACGGCGCTGGGCGTGGGCAGTATCGCGCAGGCCTCGGTGGCAGCCTATGCGCCATTCGTCCGCGCGCATTTCGACCTGCCGGAAACGCGGCTGATCCTGTGCGCGATCTCGTTTGGACGACCCGATCCGGACCACCCCGCCAACCGCTTCCGCACCACGCGGGCGGCGCTCGACGAGGTGCTCGATCTCAGGAGATAGCGGGCGGCGTGCACGCCGCCTCGTCAGGCTTGCATTCGCGCGCCGCGCTGGCTTTGCTGCGGGGAAACAGGAGGGACGGTATGCGCAGGATCTTGAAATGGGCGGGTCGAGTCCTTTTGGCCCTCGTCCTGGCGCTAGTGGTTCTGGGGCTGTGGAAGCGCGAAGAAATCACGCGGCTCATCGCCGTCAACACGTTGTTTTCCGAGGAAAAGATCGTCGCGAATTTCTCGGGAATGGAGCGCGCGTTTCTCACCGTGCCCGTGCCGCGTGGGGACGGGCCGGTATCGGACCTGCCGCAAGGCCGGGAGATGACCCTGCCCGCCGATGTGATCGATTGGGTCGAGACGCGCAACGTGACCTCGCTCCTTGTGCTGCATAACGGCCGCATCACGCATGAGAGCTATCACCTCGGCACCACCGCGCAGGATCGGCGGATAAGCTGGTCCGTGGCAAAGAGTTTTCTTGCCGCGCTCATCGGGATTTCGCTTGAACGCGGCGAGATCGACTCGCTGGACGATCCGGTGACGCGCTACGCGCCACGCCTGGCAGGCAGCGCCTATGACGGGGTGACGCTGCGGCAGCTTCTGCAGATGACGAGCGGGCTGGAGTTTGACGAGGATTATCTGGACTACGATTCCGACATCAACCGCATGGGCCGTGTGCTGGCGCTTGGCGGCTCCATGGACGGATTCGCCGCCGGGCTGAGCGCGCGCGCCGCGCCACCGGGGACGCGGTGGAAATACGTCTCCATCGACACGCACGCGCTGGCGATGGCGCTGCGGGGGGCCACCGGGCGCGCCCTGCCAGGCCTGCTGTCGGAGCGGATCATCGCGCCGTTGGGGCTCGAGGCGGAGCCCGATTACATCACCGATGGCGAGGGTGTGGCCTTTGCGCTGGGCGGGCTCAACCTGACGACGCGCGACTATGCCCGCTTCGGGCTGATGGTGGCGAAGATGGGCCGCTATGGCGGGCAGCAGATCGTGCCCACAGGCTGGATCGCCGCCTCGACGGTGCCGAGCGCACCGACGCCCGAGGGCGCGTTGCAATACGGGCTGCACTGGTGGATGCCCGCCGACGCGCGCGAGGGCGAATTCTATGCCCACGGCATCTATGGCCAGTATATCTATATCGACCGCACCCGCGACGCGGTGATCGTGGTCACCTCCGCCGATCGCGGCTTTCGCGAGGACGGGGTGCGGGAAGCCAATATCGACGCACTGCGCAGCATCGTAGCGGCGCTCTGAGCGCGGCTTGCCAGTGCGCGCCGGGGCGCTATGATCGCAGGGCGAGCCGGGAGCGCTCGCACGCGCGGCCCAAGCCAGCCTTTCACACCGATACAAGGAAGGGCACGACATGACATTCATCGCCATGAACCGGTTCCGCGTAAAGCCGGGCTTCGAGGACGGTTTCGAAAGGATGTGGGCCAAGCGCGAAAGTCATCTGGCCAGCGTCCCCGGCTTTCGCGAGTTTCGCCTGCTGAAGGGGCCCGAGGGCGACGGCCACCGGCTCTATTCCAGCCATGTCATCTGGGAGAGCCGCGCGGCGTTCGAGGCATGGACGAAATCCGACGCCTTTCGTGCCGCGCACAAGGACGCGGGCAACCGGACCACGCAGGACGCGCTGTTGGGCCCGCCGGAATTCGAGGGATTCGAGACGGTGCTCGAGGAAAGCTGATCGGGCTATGGCGGCAGCCCCGCCCGCTCGAGCGCGGCCAGCCAGGCGCGGCGGTTTTCCGGGTGGTTGCGGCTCTTTTCGAATTGTGCGCGCATCGCCGAGAGCGACAGTGACGGATTGACCGCCAGCGCATCCGCGATGGCCGCCGCTGCGTCCTCCGCCCTGTCGATTTGCGCGAGGTTCGCGGCGCGCAGCAGGTGGTGGAAAACCCGCCAGGTGTCGCTGCTTGCGACGCTGCCAAGCTGCCGCGCCGCCGCGAGCGCATCGTCGTGCCTGCCGAGGTGGAACAGGATGTGTCCCTTGTAGAAATACATGTTCTGGATCAGCGGGTCGCGCGGGCTGAGCCGGATGGCAAGCTCGATCTGCGGCAGCGCACGCTCCTGTAGGCGGAACCAATCGAGCGTGTGGGCCAATTCCAGCCGGATGCGGGCGTCGTTGGGGTTGAGCGCGACGGCGCGCTCCAGATTGGCGATCGCGGGCTCCGCCTGCCCGGCAAAGCGCTGGATATAGCCAAGCGCGGCATAGGCCTGCGGATCGCTGTCGTCGAGCGCGATTGCGCGCCTCGCGGCGGCCCGCGCCTCGGCCATGGTGTCGCCGGGTTCTTCCGTCCAGCCAAAGAAGAACAGTGTCCCGAGCGCCCGCGCCATCAGCGAATGCGCCGCGGCGAAACCGGGATCCTTGGCCACCGCACGCCGGGCAAGACGCACCGCCTCCGATTGATCGGCGCGGCTGTAGCGGCCCTGCCGGAGACGCGCCTCGAGGTAGAGTTCCCAGGCGCCCATGTCTGCGGTCGGCACCCTGGTGGCGCGCTGTCCGCCATCCTTCAAGATTTGCGGGACAAGGGTGCCCGCGATCGAGCGGCTGATATCGTCCTGCACGGCGAATATGTCCGTCAGCGCCCGGTCGTAGCGCTCGGCCCACAGGGTGTGGCCTGTGGCGATCTCGATCAGCTCGCTGGTGACCCGTATGCGCCCGCCATCCCGCCGTACGCTTCCGCGCGCGACGTAAGAGACTCCGAACTCGCGGGAGGCATCGAGCGGGCGAAGCGCCCCGTCGCCGTAGGTAAAGACCGTCCCGGCGGAAATGACGAACAATTCCTTGTAGCGCGACAAGTGCGCGGTCAGGTCCTCGGTCAGGCCATCTGCGAAGGACCGGTCGCCAGCCCCCTCCCCGAGATTATCGAACCGCAGCACCGCGACCGACGGCCTGCCGACCGTGCTGCCGTCGACACCGGGAACCCGAAGCACGAACCACGCGCCGAATAACGCGAGTGCAAAAACCGCCACAAGTGCGAGCGCTTTGAGCCTTGGCAGGCGGATCGCGGAATTCGCGTCCCGAACCGGGGCCACGAACTGGAAGCCGCGCTTGGGATAGGTGCGGATATAGGCCTGCTGCGCCGCGTCATCCCCGAGCGCCCGCCGAACCGCCCGGATGCGCGTTGCCAGCGCCGCGTCGGTGATCGCCCGGCCCTGCCATATCTCCTCGATCAGGTCTTGCTTGGTCACGACCCGCGCGCGGTGCTCGATCAGGAATTCCAGCAACCGGAGCGCCTGCGGCTCAAGCGCCACAGGCGCGTCCCCCGCCCGAAGTCCGGCCGAGCGATCGAGCGTGAACTCGCCGAAACGATACGCCATGACGTCACGCCTTTCGGGCAGATATCATGGAAGTGTCAGGAATTGTCATCCGGAAATCAAGCTTTCCGACGTTGCCGGGGGCAAGCTGTGCTGGTCCGGCGTGCCTGAATGCCGGGCGGGATGGACCAGCAAGGAGTAGAACCATGACTTACCCGACAACTCTTGTCATCGCGGCGTGCTGCACGCTCATGGCCGCAACAAGCGCGAGCGCCGGCACGGCGCTCGAAGAGGCGCTCGCAAGCGGGGCCGAAAGGCTCAACTCGGACGAGATCGCCGAGCTGCTCGTGGGCAAGCGCGTGGTTGCGCGTGCCGGCGACAAGGTCTTCAACTTCCACTATGCGCCGACGAATGTGCTGCAAGGCGAATTGCAGGGCGGTGGCTGGTCCGGGACGGGCCACTATGCGATCACCGATGGCAACGAGGTTTGCGTGTCGATGGCACAGGACGCGGGGCGTTATCGCTGCCTGACGGTCGTGCGCCACGGCGACAGTCTTCAGAAATTCAACGCGCGGGGTGACAAGACCTTTGACCTGCTCGAGACGACGACGGCCTCGGGCCTCTGATACCTGATACCTGATGGAGGGTTTGACGGCCTCGCGGTATGCGCTACGATCCTGCGGAGGAGATCGCGCGCATGACCACGATGGACACTTCCGAGAACGTGCTGGGCGGGGCGCTTTCGCCCTGCTCGTCCGATCCCGTGACCGGGTTCTTTCGCGACGGGCATTGCAACACCTGCGCCGAGGATCGCGGCAGCCACACGGTCTGTGCGCTGATGACGGCAGAGTTCCTCGCCTTTTCCAAGTATGTCGGCAACGACCTGAGCACGCCGCGCCCGGAATTCGGCTTTGCCGGACTGAAACCGGGGGATCAGTGGTGCCTGTGCGCGGCGCGATTCCTTCAGGCCCACGAGGAGGGCTGCGCGCCGCAGGTGCGGCTTGCGGCCACCCATGCCCGCGCGCTCGACATCGTGCCGCTGGAGGTGTTGGAGCAGCACGCCGCCGCCTGAGCGGGTAGAACACGCGGTGGGGACTTATGGCCTGAGCCTGCCATTTGGTTCTTGCCCCCGGGCGCGGAATCGAGGCCGAAGGCCGCCGCGCCATCGCCAGGCCGCCCCCCGGACTGGCGATTTTTCTAAGCTCGTGCACCGATTACAGGTTTTTCGGATTCGGCAAGCATAAAGCGCCCTGAAAATCCGTCGGATCGCCAGCCCGCGGTCTGTCGATGGCGCGGCTCACAGCAACGACCGCTACAGGCCACCCCCGACCCCGGACATCGACCGCTGATTCCGCACCACCATCGACCCATCCACCGGCGCGTCGATGAACAGGTTCAGCCGCCGCTCTCGATGTCGAAGCCGAGGTGCTTGGCGACGGTATAGATGTCCTTGTCGCCACGGCCGCACATGTTCATGACCAGCAGGTGATCGCGCGGCAAGTCGGGCGCGATCTTGGTGACATGGGCGAGCGCATGGGACGGCTCCAGCGCCGGGATGATACCTTCAGTCTCGCAACTGAGCTGGAACGCCGCCAGCGCCTCCTTGTCGGTGATCGAGACGTATTTCGCGCGCCCCGTCTCGTGCAGCCAGCTATGCTCGGGTCCGATGCCGGGATAGTCGAGCCCTGCCGAGATCGAATGCCCTTCGAGGATCTGCCCGTCATCGTCCTGCAACAGGTAGGTACGGTTGCCATGCAGCACGCCGGGGCGTCCGCCGGTGAGCGAGGCGCAATGTTCCATCCGGTCATCGACGCCGTGGCCCCCGGCCTCGACACCGATGATCCCCACCTCCTTGTCATCGAGGAACGGGTAGAACAGCCCCATCGCGTTCGACCCGCCGCCAATGGCGGCGATCAGCGTGTCGGGCAAGCGGCCCTCGGCCTCCATCATCTGCTCGCGGGTTTCCTTGCCGATGATCGACTGGAAATCGCGCACCATCGCCGGGTAGGGGTGCGGACCCGCCACCGTGCCGATGCAGTAGAACGTGTCGCGCACGTTGGTCACCCAATCGCGCAGCGCGTCGTTCATGGCGTCCTTGAGCGTGCCGCGCCCGGAGGTGACGGGCACCACCTCGGCCCCCAGGAGCCGCATGCGGAACACGTTGGGCGCCTGACGCTCGACATCCGTGGCACCCATGTAGACCACGCATTTCAGCCCGAACTTGGCGCACACCGTGGCGGTGGCGACGCCGTGCTGGCCCGCCCCCGTCTCGGCGATGATCCGGGTCTTGCCCATCCGGCGGGCGAGGATGATCTGGCCCAGCACGTTGTTGATCTTGTGCGCGCCGGTGTGGTTGAGCTCGTCGCGCTTGAGATAGATCTTCGCGCCCCCCAGCCGCTCGGTCAGCCGCTCGGCATGGTAGAGCGGGCTGGGGCGGCCCACGTAATGCTTCCACAGGAAATGCATCTCGGCCCAGAAATCCGGGTCGGTCTTGGCGTACTCGTAGCGCTCTTCGAGTTCCAGGATGAGCGGCATCAGCGTCTCGGACACGAAACGCCCGCCGAAATCGCCGAACCGGCCCTTTTCGTCGGGGCCGGTCATGAAGGAGTTGAAAAGGTCGTTGGCCATGTCTCGCGCACCCCTTGTTGCCTGCGCCACGTCCTAGTGCGCCCCGCCCCGGAGGGCAAGGCGCAGGCGCGCGGGGGGTGTCAGTATTCCACCACCGCGCGGATCGATTCTCCCTTGTGCATCAGCTCGAACCCCTCGTTGATCTGCTCGAGGGTGAGTTTATGCGTGATCATCGGGTCAATCTCGATCATGCCCGACATGTACATGTCGACGATCTTGGGCACGTCCGTGCGCCCGCGCGCGCCGCCGAAGGCGGTGCCGCGCCAGACCCGCCCCGTCACAAGCTGGAAGGGCCGGGTGCTGATCTCGGCGCCTGCGGGGGCCACGCCGATGATGATGCTCTCGCCCCACCCCTTGTGCGCGGCTTCGAGCGCCGTGCGCATGACGTTGACGTTGCCGGTGGCGTCGAAGGTGTAATCCGCCCCGCCGCCGGTCAGCTCGACGAGATGGGCGACGATGTCGCCCTCGACGTCCTTGGGATTGACGAAATCGGTCATGCCGAAATGGCGCGCCATATCCGCCTTGGACGGGTTGAGATCAACGCCGACGATCTGCGCCGCCCCGGCGAGCCGCAGGCCCTGGATGACGTTGAGGCCGATACCGCCGAGGCCGAACACGATGGCGCGGCTGCCCAGTTCCACCTTGGCGGTGTTGACCACCGCGCCGATGCCGGTGGTCACGCCGCAGCCGATGTAGCAGATCTTGTCGAAAGGCGCATCCTTGCGCACCTTGGCGAGCGCGATCTCGGGGACCACGGTGTGGTTGGCGAAGGTCGAGCAGCCCATGTAGTGATGGATCGGCGTGCCGTCGAGCATGGAGAACCGCGTCGTGCCGTCGGGAAGGAGGCCCTGCCCTTGCGTCGCGCGGACCTTCTGGCACAGGTTGGTCTTGGGGTTGAGGCAGTATTCGCATTCGCGGCATTCGGGGGTGTAGAGCGGGATCACGTGATCGCCCACTTCGAGGCTTGTCACCCCCTCGCCCACCTCGATCACGACGCCCGCACCCTCGTGGCCGAGAATGGCGGGAAAAATCCCCTCGGGGTCGTCGCCAGAGCGGGTGAATTCGTCGGTGTGGCACAGGCCCGTGGCCTTGATCTCGACCAGCACCTCGCCTGCCCTGGGTCCGTCGAGATTAACCTCCATGATTTCCAGAGGCTTGCCCGCCTCCATCGCTACCGCAGCTTTCGTGCGCATCGTCGCCTCCCTTCATGTTGTCGCTTTTTCAGGCGTAGTCGGACATGGCGTCAAAGGCAATCTCGGAGTGTGGCACGAGGGTGGGCCGAAGTGTTTTGACAGGCGCGGCGGGGCGCTGTATTTGAACAATTGTTCATTTACTGCGGGAGGCCCCCATGCGCATGACAGACACAGCCGCGATAATAACCGGTGGGGCCTCGGGCCTCGGCGAGGCGACGGCCCGCCATTTCCGCGGCGCGGGCGCACAGGTGACGCTGCTTGACCGCGATGCGGAGCGCGGGCAGGCCGTCGCCGCCGAGATCGGCGCGCATTTCGCCGAGACGGACGTGACCGACGAGGCATCGGTCGCCGCCGCCGTCGCCGCCGCCAAATCCGCGATGGGCCGGATCACGGCGGCGATCAACTGTGCCGGCATCGCCACCGGGGCCAAGACGCTGGGCCGCGACGGCCCGCACCCGCTGGATGCCTTTCGTCGCACCATCGATATCAACCTCGTCGGTACGTTCAACGTTGCACGCCTCGCCGCCGCCGAGATGGCCGGGAACGCCCCCGGCGACGATGGTGCGCGCGGCGTGATCGTCAACACCGCGTCCATCGCCGCCTTCGACGGGCAAAAGGGCCAGGCCGCCTATGCCGCCTCGAAAGGCGGGATCGTGGGGCTGTCGCTGCCGATGGCGCGCGATCTGGCGCGCGAGGGCATCCGGGTGATGGCCATAGCGCCGGGCATCTTCGCCACGCCGATGATGCGCGGCCTGCCGCCGGAGGTACAGGATAGCCTCGCCGCCGAGGTGACCTTTCCCAAGCGGCTGGGCGATCCCGACGAATATGCGCGGCTGGCGCGGTTCATCGTCGAGTGCGGCTATCTCAACGGCGAGGTGATCCGCCTCGACGGGGCGCTCAGGATGCAGTGACGCCCCCGTGGGGGCCAGCCCCCACCACCCCCGGGGTATTTCAGCCAAGAAGAAGATCAGCGCGGCGTCATCCGGTAGGCGGCACCGTTGCCGACGCTCAGAAACCAGATCGAGCCGTCCGGGGCCTCGCGGATGTCGCGGACGCGCGCGGTTTCGGGCGATTTCAGCCGCTCGACCTCGCGCAGGGGCGTGCCCGCGAGATGCGAGATCAACCCGAACTTGAGCGAGCCCACGAAGATGTGGCCGCGCCATTCGGGCCAGAGACGACCCGAGTAGATCATCATCCCCGAGGGCGCGATGGACGGATCCCAGTAGAATGCGGGTTGTTCCATGCCCGCCTTGTGGGTGCCCTCGCCGATCTTCGCACCCGAGTAGTGGCGCCCGTAGGAGATCACCGGCCAGCCGTAATTGGCGCCGCGGCGGATGCGGTTGATCTCGTCACCGCCCTGTGCCCCGTGCTCGACCACCCAGATCGTGCCGTCCGTGCCGCGCGCCGCGCCCTGCGGGTTGCGGTGACCGTAGGACCAGATGGCGGGCCTTGCGCCTTGCGTATCGGTGAAGGGGTTGCCTTCGGGGATCGTGCCGTCGCGGGCAATGCGGATCACCGAGCCGTTCTCGCGCGAGAGATCTTGCGCCGAGGGACGGTCGCCGCGCTCGCCGATGGTGGCGAAGAGAGTGCCGTCCTCGCCCTCGACGAGGCGCGAACCGAAATGCCGCCCGCCCGAGGATCCCGGCGTCAGCTCGAAGATCGCGCGCCAATCCTCTAGCCTCTGGCCGTCCTGCGAGAGCCGGGCGCGCGCCACCGCCGTGCCGGCGCCGTTTCGCTGAGGTTTGGCGTAGGTAAAGAACAGCGTGCGGGTGGTCGCGAAATCGCGCGGCACCAGCAGGTCGAGTAGTCCGCCCTGCCCGATCGCGGCGACCGTCGGAACACCGGCGACCGTGCGCGTCTCGTCGTCGCGGTGAAGGAGCAGCCGCCCGTCCCGCTCGGTCACGAGGACGCCGCCGCCGGGCAGGAAGCCGAGTGCCCAAGGCTGGTCAAGCCCGGCGATCATGCGGGTGACGGTGACCGGCCCGGCGCCGGTTTCGAGCGCATGGGCGGGCGCGCCGAGCGCGAGGGCGATACAGAGGGCCAGGAGACGGATCATTGGAACGCTCCTTTCCTATGACCGGGCCCGGACCGTCAGGCGCGCTTGTCGCGCACCTGTCCGAGGCCCATCACCTCCAGCACGCGCGCCTCGATATCGGAGGCGGAGAGCCGGGCGGTGGCATACATGTCGGCGGGGCTCGCCTGGTCGATGAAAATATCCGGGAGCACCATCGAGCGGAATTTGAACCCGTTGTCGAAGACGCCGGATTCGGCCAGCAGGTGGCTGACATGGCTGCCGAACCCGCCAATGGAGCCCTCCTCAATGGTGATCATGGCATCGTGCCTTGCCACAAGGTCGAGGATCATCTCGGTGTCGAGTGGCTTGGCAAAGCGGGCATCGGCCACGGTGGGGGTGATGCCGCGCGCGCGTAAGGATTCGCAGGCGGTCATGACCTCGGACAGCCGCGTGCCGAAGGACAGGATTGCCACATCGGCCCCCTCCTGCATGATGCGGCCGCGACCGATCTCCAGCGGGGTGCCGCGCTCGGGCATCTCGATGCCCGTGCCCTCGCCACGCGGGTAGCGAAACGCGATGGGGCCGCTATCGTGGCGCGCCGCGGTGGCGACCATGTGCCTGAGTTCGGCCTCGTCGGCGGCGGCCATCACCACAAAGCCCGGCAGGGTCGCGAGAAAGGTGATGTCGAAGCTGCCCGCATGGGTCGCGCCATCGGCGCCCACGAGCCCGGCGCGGTCAATGGCGAAGCGCACCGGCAGGCGCTGGATCGCGACGTCGTGCACGACCTGATCGTAGCCGCGTTGCAGAAAGGTGGAATAGAGCGCGCAGAACGGCCGCATTCCCCCCGCCGCGAGCCCGGCGGAAAAAGTTACCGCGTGCTGCTCGGCGATACCCACGTCGAAGCAGCGCGACGGGTAGCGCTCGGCGAAGAGGTCGAGCCCGGTGCCGTCAGGCATGGCGGCGGTAATGGCGCAGATGCGCGGATCGTCGGCGGCCTCTGACAGGAGCGACTCGGCAAAGACGCGGGTGTAGCTGGGCGCGTTCGACGGCGTCTTCTTCTGCTTGCCGGTGACGAGGTCGAACTTGGCCGTGGCATGGCCGCCGTCGCGCGCGCGCTCTGCGGGGGCATAGCCCTTGCCCTTTTTTGTCAGCACATGGATCAGCATCGGCCCGGTGGCCCGCGCCTTGACGGTGCGCAGCACCGGCAGGAGCTGATCGAGATCGTGGCCGTCGATGGGGCCGACGTAGCTGAAGCCCAGCTCCTCGAACAGCGTGCCGCCGACGGCGAGCCCCTTGAGCATGTCCTTGGCGCGGCGCGCGCCCTCCTGGAAGGGCGGCGGCAGCATCGAGATCGCGCCCTTGGCGGCGGCCTTGAAATCCTGGAACGGCGCGCCCGCGTAGAGCCGCGAGAGATAGGACGACAGCGCCCCCACCGGAGGTGCGATGGACATCTCGTTGTCGTTGAGGATGACGATGAGCCGCTTTTGCAGGTGGCCCGCGTTGTTCAATGCCTCGAAGGCCATGCCCGCCGACATCGCGCCGTCGCCGATCACCGCGATGGCATCGCCGTGACCGGTTTCGCAGGCGCCGCCGAGGTCGCGCGCCACGGCAAAGCCCAATGCGGCGCTGATCGAGGTGGAGGAATGCGCCGCACCGAACGGGTCATAAGGGCTTTCCGACCGCTTGGTGAAGCCCGACAGCCCCCCCTTCTGGCGCAGGGTGCGGATGCGGTCGCGGCGACCGGTGAGAATCTTGTGCGGATAGCTCTGGTGCGAGACGTCCCAGATGATCTTGTCGCGCGGCGCATCGAACACGTGGTGCAGCGCCACCGTCAATTCCACCACCCCGAGCCCCGCACCGAGATGGCCGCCGGTTTCCGACACCGCTGCGATGGTCTCGGCGCGCAGCTCGTGGGCAAGTTGCTGCAACTCCGCGTCGCTCAGCCGCTTGAGGTCGGACGGTATGTGTACCTGGTCGAGAAGCGGTGTGCTCGGAGTGTCGGACATCGGGCCCCTCCCCGGGGTTCATCAGTTCTGGCGCGAGATAACGAAGCGTGCGAGCGCCTGCAAGCTTTGCGCCTCCTCACCGAATACAGATAGGGCGTCACAGGCGGTGTCCACAAGGCTCGTGGCGCGGTGGCGCGCCGCGTCGAGGCCGAGCAGCGACACGAAGGTGGCCTTGCCCGCGGCGGCGTCCTTGCCCACAGCCTTGCCGGTCATCACCGCGTCGCCCTCGACATCGAGAATGTCATCGGCGATCTGGAAGGCGAGGCCGAGGCACTCGCCATAGGTCTGGAGCGCGCGGACACGCGACACCGGGGCCTGCGCCATCACCGCCCCCGCCGTCGCCGCCCAGCAGATGAGTGCGCCGGTCTTGCCCGCCTGAAGCCCGGTGATCTCGTCGAGCGTAAGGGGCGTGGCCGCGCTCTCGGCGGCGATATCCTGCGCCTGACCGCCGACCATGCCGCCGACACCGGCAGCGCGGGAGAGGCCCCGCACCAGCGCAAGCCGGGCGGCGTCGGGGCAGGCTGTCTCGCACAACATCTCGAATGCCAGCGCCTGCAACGCGTCTCCGGCCAACACCGCCGTCGCCTCGTCCCACTTGCGGTGGACGGTTGGCTTGCCGCGCCGCATGTCGTCATCATCCATGCAAGGCAGGTCGTCATGAATGAGCGAGTAGGCATGGATCGCCTCAATCGCCGCCGCGGCGGGAGCGGACATGGCCCTCTCGATCCCGAAGAGCAGCGCGCCCTCCATCACCAGAACGGCACGAATGGCCTTGCCGCCCTGCACCGCGTAGCGCATCGCATCCGCGACCGGCCCGTCCTGCGCGGCAAGGGCGGTCTCGATCGGGGCCAGTGCAAGCTCGGCGTCGAGGGCGAGCGCCGCGCGGTGATCCGCGAGGCCGTCGGACATCACGGTCCCTCGACCGGCGCCGTGCCCGTCGGGTTGCCCTCGGCATCGAGCGTGATGGCGGCCACCTTCTCCTCGGCTTCCTTCAGCTTCGCCTCGCAGCGCTTCTTCAGGGCCGCGCCCCGCTCGTAGAGGGCGATCGACTCGTCGAGCGCAACATCGCCTCGTTCGAGGCGGCCGACCACATCCTCGAGCTCGGCCATCGCCTGCTCGAAACTCAGCTCCGTGACCGGTGTCTCTGCCATGCCTTGCTCCCGCTGCCTGATTTCAGGGCTCGACCATAGCGGTGGGCGGGCGGCGGTGCAATTCGGTTGACGCCCCCGCGGTGGTGGGAAAAACTCGACCGTATGAGCGATCCCGTCTCCCTGCCCGCCCTGCCCGCCGAGAGCGATCTGCCAGACGGTGCAGAGATCGGTGCGCTCATCCGCCACATTCCGGGCAAGCGCCGCATCCATGCCGGAACCTGGCAAGGGCGCGACGCGATCTTTCGCCTCGCCACACCCGAGACCGCCGAGATGCAAGCGCGTGAATGGCGCGAGGCGTGCCGCATCTGGCCCTACATGCAGGGCGCGCGGTTCCGCACCGCCGAGCCGTTGGCCTTTCTGCCCGAGATACGCCTGATGGTGATGGAGCGTGCGCCCGGGACACCGCTGCTCGACCGTATCGCGCGGCTGCGCGCGGACCGGCGCGCGGCGCGGCTCGCGCCCGCCGCCGCGTGGCTGCGGCGTTACACGGATGTGTCGGAGGGCTGGCGCGCGGCACGCTGTGCAGGCTGGCTCGCCCGCGCCGAACGGGCGACACAGGGCCAGCCCTTCCCGGTATTGCGCGGGATCGAGGCAGGAATCCTCTCTGGAATCGGGCGGATCGCCGGACGCATCGACGGGGCCGATTGGCGGGTGGCGATCTGCCACGGTGATTTTCACCCGAGCAATCTTTTGGTGAACGGCAAGACACTCACCGGCATCGACACCGGCGGCTCGGGGCGGATGCCCGTGCTCAAGGATATTGCGCGGTTTCTGATGCACATGGCGCGGCGCGGCGTCTGCCCCTCGGGGCGCATGTGGTGCGGCGTGGACGAGGGGATGCGCGATGCCTTCGTCGAGGCATTTGCCCTCACCGAGGCCGAGCGGCGGCTGGTGCTGCCGTTTTTTATCGGGATCGAGGCGCTGATCCGGGTCGAGACGCCAGCGCTGCGGCCCCGGCGCATCCGCATCGCAGAGCGGGTCTATGCCGCACTGCGCGACGACCTGGCGACGCGCGACCTGACCTGAGCCCTCAGCGCCCGCGAAACAGCCCGCCGAGGATGCCGCGCACGATGCGTCGTCCGGTGGTGCCCTTCAGTTCCTTGACCACCGCCGAGGCGATTGCGTCGCCGAGGCTCTCGGTCGCGGCACCACGACGGGTACGTCCGGCCCGCGCGCTGCCCGAGTACCGGCGTGCGGCACGGAACTCGCGCGCCTCCTCCTCCGCTTCGGCTTCGGCGGTTTCCGCCTCCTCGGCGGCCTTTGCCGCAGCCTCGGCGCGGGCGGCGAGCATCTCGAAGGCCGAGCGCCGGTCGAGCGCGGCCTCGTATTTCCCCGCCACTGGCGAGGCGGCGATCACGTCGCGGCGCGTGGCCGTATCGCAGGGGCCAAGCCGTGTGGCGGGTGGACGGATGAGCGTACGCTCGACCACGCCGGGCACACCCTTGTCCTGCAGGAGCGAGGTCACCGCCTCGCCGGTGCCCACGTCGCGGATCGCCTCGACCGTGTCGAAGCGCGGGTTGGGGCGGTAGGTCTCGGCGGCGCGCTTGAGCGCCTTCTGGTCGCGCGCGGTAAAGGCGCGCAGCGCGTGCTGGAACCGGTTGCCGAGCTGACCGAGGACATCCTCGGGCACGTCGTCGGGGTTCTGGGTGATGAAATACACCCCCACCCCCTTGGAGCGGATCAGCCGCGCCACCTGCTCTACCTTGTCGGTCAGCGCCTTGGGCGCATCGTCGAACAAGAGATGCGCCTCGTCGAAGAAGAACACGAGCCGCGGCTTGTCGGGGTTGCCCACCTCGGGCAGTTGCTCGAACAGTTCCGACAACAGCCACAAGAGAAAGGTGGCATAGAGCCGGGGCGAGTGGACCAGTTTGTCGGCGGCGAGGATGTTGACATGGCCGCGCCCCTCGGGCGTGACCCGCATGAGATCGGCCAGGTCGAGCGCCGGTTCGCCGAAGAAATGCGCGCCGCCCTGGTTTTCGAGCACAAGAAGCGCGCGCTGGATCGCCCCCACTGATGCGGTGGCCACGTTGCCATAGCGCAACGACAGATCGTCGGCGCTCTCGCCTACGAAGGTCAGGAGCGCCTGCAAATCCTTGAGATCGAGCAACGGTAGCGCCTCTTCGTCGGCCACGCGAAAGGCGATGTTGAGCACGCCCTCCTGCGCATCCGTGAGGCTCATCAGCCGCGACAGCAGCAGCGGGCCCATCTCCGACACGGTGGTGCGCATCGGGTGCCCCTGCTCGCCGAAAATGTCCCAGAAGATCACCGGGAAGCTGTCATAGCGGTAGGCGTCGAAGCCGATCTTCTCGGCCCGCGACGTGAACGCCGCGTGCAGCTTCTGGTCGGGGCTGCCGGGCACGGCCATACCCGACACGTCGCCCTTGATATCCGACAGGATCACCGGCACGCCCGCGTCCGAGAACCCCTCGGCCAGGATCTGCAGCGTCACCGTCTTGCCGGTGCCGGTGGCCCCGGCGATGAGCCCGTGCCGGTTGCCGTATTTCAGCAGCATCTCCTGCGGCGTGGCATATTCCGGCCCGCCGCCCCCGGTGAAAATCGTCTCACTCACGTGCCCTGCACTCCCCGTCCAGAAATCGTCACGCCGTGACCATACAAAATTAACCCTTTCGTGCCAGTCTGAAAGCATGTCCGGCGCCGCATGTCCTCTGGCGCCGGCACTTCCTCCCTGTCAGACTGGCCGCGCCCCGGGTGCGGCCTTTTTTTCCGCAGGTTTTTCCAAGCCTCGGCAACTGGACTGTTGACGGATTGCCGCTTGTGCCCTAGCGTTTCGATCAATGACTAAGTCGGCCAGTCCGACGGGGAGAAAACCGGAAAGAGGCCTTGCGGCCTCTTTCTTGTTTTTTCACGTAGCCCCTGCTTCGCAATCATACCTTCGAGATCACGGTGTCCCGGCGAGGTTTTCGGCAACGCGCCGCTGCCACCGCGCGCAATTTCGCCCTGACAGTCCCACATCGCCGTGCTAGAGGCGACATCGTGACTCTGTACAGACTCGAAGGGGAAGACATGACCAAGACCCTGCTCCACCTGTCCCTGACCGCGCTTCTGGCGCTCTCGACCGCCGCGGGCGCGCAAGAGACCACCACCGACGGCGAGGTCACAACGGACGGCCAAACCACCACCGACGGCGCGGCCGCAGCCGGTGACGCGGACGGGCCGTCGGCCCCCGTGGCCGGGCTCGACACCGGGCGCGAAATAGCCGAGGAGAGCCAAGCATATATCAAGGAAACCCATGACGACTGGTCGGTGCGCTGCTTCCCCACCGAGGGCGGCGAGGATATGTGTCAGATGTATCAACTCCTGACCGAGTCCGAGGGCAACCCGGTGGCCGAATTCACGCTCTACCGCCTTGAGGGGGCCGGCAATATCGTGGCGGGGGCCACCATCGCCGTGCCGCTCGGCACGCTGCTCACCGAAGAGGTGAAGCTCTCGGTCGATGACGGCAAGGCCAAGAGCTACGCGTACTCGTTCTGCACGATGGGCGGCTGTTTCGCGCGGATCGGGCTCACGGGGCCCGAGGTCGAGGCGCTCAAGAAAGGCGCGCAAGCCCAGATCGAGATTGTTCCGGCGCAGGCACCCGACCAGAACGTCAGCATCGACGTCTCGCTCTCGGGGTTTACCGCGGCGTATAATGCCGCCTCGACGCTGGACAAGTGACCCGCCAGGCAATGGCGCTCAGGCAAACCGCCTGAGCGCCAGCACCGCGTTCAGCCCGCCAAAGGCAAAGGCGTTCGATAGCGCCACCTCGACGTGGGCCTCGCGCGCCTCGTTCGGCACCACGTCGAGCGCGCATTCGGGGTCCGGCTCCTCGTAGCCGATGGTCGGCGCGATCACCCCGTCGCGCAGCGCCATGATGCAAGCCAGAAGCTCGACCGCGCCAGTCGCGCCAATGAGATGCGCGTGCATCGACTTGGTGGACGAGATCATCAGCCGGTCGGAATGGGCACCGAACACGTCGGCCACCGCCGCGCATTCGGTCTTGTCGTTGGCGGCGGTGCCGGTGCCGTGGGCGTTGATGTAGCCCACCTCTTCGCGGTCCACCCGCGCATCGCGCAGCGCGCCCGCCATCGCCCGCGCCGCGCCCTGCTTCGACGGCATCACGATATCGGCGGCGTCAGAGGTCATGGCAAAGCCGATCACCTCGGCGAGGATTTCGGCGCCGCGCCGTTTCGCGTGCTCCAGTTCCTCGAAGACATAGACCGCCGCGCCCTCGCCCTGCACCATGCCGTTGCGGTTGGCCGAGAACGGGCGGCAGGCGTCGCGGCTCATCACGCGCAACCCCTCCCACGCCTTGACCCCGCCGAAACACAGCATGGATTCCGAGCCACCCGTCACCATCACCGGGGTGATCCCGCCATGCACCATCTGGAACGCCTGCGCCATCGCGTGGTTGGACGACGCGCAGGCGGTGGAAACAGTGAAGGTCGGCCCCTTGAGATTAAACTCCATCGACAGGTGCGAAGCGGCAGCGTTGTTCATCAACTTCGGGACAACAAAGGGATGGACGCGGTTCTTGCCCTCCTCGTAGACCGAGCGGTAATTGTCGTCGAGCGTGGTCATGCCGCCGCCCGAGTTGCCCAGGATCACGCCCGCCCGCGCCGCAAGCTCGCCCTTGAACTCGAGCCCCGCCTGCGCGATCGCCTGCCGGGCGGCGACGAGCGTGAACTGCGTGAACCGGTCGTAGAGCGCGAGTTGCTGGCGGTTGAACACCGTTTCGGGATCGTAGCCGCGCACCTGCCCGCCGATGCGGATGGACAACCGCTCGACATCGCGGAACTCCAGCTCGCCGATACCGCAGCGCCCCTCTCGCATGGCCTCCAGCGTGGCGGGCACATCGGCACCGAGGGGGTTGATCGTGCCCGCCCCGGTGATGACGACGCGCGTCACGTCTGCTCCGCGATCAACCGCTCGATACCCGCGACGATGGCGCGGACTGAGGAGATGTCGAAATCGCTCTTGTCCGGCTCGTTGGCGTTGAACGGCACCGAGACGTCGAACGCCTCCTCGATGGCGAAGATGCTCTCGACCAATCCGAGGCTGTCGATGCCCAGATCCTCCAGCGTGCTGTCTAGGGTGACGTCGGCGGGCTCCAGCACCGCCTGTTCGGCGATGATCTCTATGACACGATCCTGAATGGTGCTCATGGCATGGTCTTTCCGTTTGCGCCCCAAGGGGGCTGTCTCAGCTCTTCTGCGACAGGTCTGTAACGGTTTTTTTAAGACCAGAGACATCCTCGAACAATCTTTTCAGGCGGCGAAAGCCCTTGAACACCTCTACCGTGGTTTCCATCTTCATCGCCGGATAGCCAAGCATCATTCGTCCGGCGGGGATATTGGACAGAACGATCGTGCCACCGCCGGTGATGACGTTGTCACCGATGAAGATGTTGTCGCTCACGCCGGTCTTGCCCGCGAGCACAACGTTGTTGCCGATCCGCGTCGATCCGGCGATCCCCACCAGCCCGCATAGCAGGCAATCGCGCCCGACAATGACATTGTGGCCGATCATCACCAGGTTGTCGATCTTGGTGCCGTCGCCCACGGCGGTGTCGCGGATGGTGCCGCGGTCGATGGTGCAGTTGGCGCCAAGCTCGACGTCGTCGCCGATGGTGACGCCACCCAGCGAATGGATGCGGGTCCAGCTCTGCGCCTGCGCCCCGTCGATGTCGCCCAGCGTGGCGCGCCCCTGCTCCACCGCCGAGGTTTCGGGGGTGACATAGGAGAACCCGTCGCCGCCCACCACGCAGCCCGGCTGCGCGATGAACCGCGCGCCGATGCGGACCCGCGCGCCGATGCGCACGCCCTCGCGCAGGAACGCGCCCTCGCCCAACACCGCGTCAGTGCCGACAAAGGCTTGGGGGCCGATCACCGATCCCGCGCCGATGCGCGCGCCGCCGCAGATCACGGCGAGCGGCCCCACCGCCACGTCGGGGGCAAGCTCTGCCTCCGGGTCGATCACCGCCGAGGGGTGGATGCCGCCGCCCCAGCCCTGTCCGGGATCGAGCAGTTTCGTCAGCCCGGACATCACGTAGCGCGGGCGCGGCGCAACCAGCGCCGCCTCAAGCCCCATCGCCTGCCAGTCGGCCCCGTCCCAAACCACCGCAGCGCGCGCACGACCCTTCGCCAGTCCCTCGGCATAGTCGGGCTTCATCGCCAGGGCGAGATCAGCAGGGCCCGCATCGGCAGGCTCGGCCACGCCGTCCACCGCGATCTCCGTCGCCCCGAAGGCGCGCGCGCCGAGCGCCCGGGCCACCTCTTCTATACTGTAGGACATGCGCCACCTCTTCTGTCGGAGAGGTATTTAGCTCCGATGCGCGCGCAGTGAAACCCCTGCCCGTTCCAGCGCCTGCCAGATCCGCGCATCGCGTCCGTAGACATCGTCGCGATACTGCGTGCGTCCACCTGCACGCGTGATCGCGGTACGATAGATCAGGTGCACCGGCACGGGCTGTTCGAGGTTAATCTGCGTCTCGCGCCCGGTGTTGAGCACGGCATGAAACCGGCCCTTGGGATCGGCTTCCTGCGGGGCGAGCAGCATGTAGGCAAAATCGAAGGGCTGTTGGAGCCGGATGCAGCCGTGGCTGAAATCGCGTTTCTCGCGGTCGAACAGGTGCTTTTGCGGCGTGTCGTGCAGGTAGATGTTGTACTTATTGGGAAACATGAACTTCACCAGCCCCAAGGCGTTGCGCGTCGATGGCGGCTGCTTGAGCCGGAAGGGAAAGCTGCGCGCCGAATAGGCGTTGAAATTCACCGCGCTGCGGGGCACCACGCGGCCCCGGCTGTCATAGAGCCGCAAGTGCCCGGCAGCGTTGCGGTTGGCCTGCATCTGCGGCAGGTATTCCTTGACCGTGATCGACCGGGGTACGTGCCAGGTCGGGTTGACGATCATGTGCTCCATCTCGTCGGAAAACTCCGGGCTGCGCCGTCCGCCCGCGTTCTTGCCGACCACCGCCCGCGTCTCGAAGGTGACACTGTCGTCATCGAGGATGCGGGCGCTGAAATCGGCGAGGTTGACAAGGATATGGCGCGCACCGCGCTCGGCGGGCAGCCAGCGCTCGCGCTCCATCGCCACGAGCACCGAGGCAAGCCGTTCCTCGGCTGAGACGTTGAGCGCGGCGATCGTCGAGGGCCCGGCGATCCCGTCGGTCTCCAGCCCGTGATCGGCCTGGAACGCCTGCACGGCAGCCTGTATCCGTCCGTCGAAACGCGCGGTCGCGCTCCGCGCAAGAAAGCCCTTCGCGACCAGCCGATCGCGCAGCGCAATCACCGCCGCGCCAGCGTCGCCCGGCTCTAGCTTGCCGCCGGGCACGACAGGGCCCCAGCCGCCCCGTGCGATCACCCCTTCCAGCCGGAGCCGTTCCTTCATCAGGCGGCGATACGCGTTGGTCTGTGGCGGCAGCCCGCGCAACACAGCGCGCGGGTCGCCCTGCATCATGTCGGCCAGCAGCGCGCCCGCCGCCCGACGGGGCACGCTACGCTTGATGTCGCTGTCCACGCGGCCCGGCACCAGCACGCCCGACTGCACGTCGCGCGCATAGGCGAGGTAGGCGCGGCTCAGCGCCACCTCGACTTCGCCCATCTCGCGCGTCGAACGGATATCGGCCATGCGCGCCAGCAACGCAGCGCGACCGTACCGCCCCTCGGGCAACCCGTGCAGCGCCGCATCGTCCAGCGCGCGCAAGAGCGCCGCACGCCGCGCGCGGTGGGTGGCGTCATCGCCTGTCCAGACCGGGCGATAGTCGGTCGCGCTGTAGAATTCCGCGAGGTCGCGGTCGGTGCCCGCCGCCTCGGCCACAGCCTGACGGAAGGCCGAGTCGCGTGCGGCGTCGAGCGCCTTGGCCATAGCCCCTGCCATCACCGCCGGGATCACCGTCGGCACCGCAGTCTGCGCGCCCTCGGCCCGCGCCACCGGCGCGCCAGCGGCTCCCGCCAGCCACAGGCCGAGCCCGATCCCGAGCCACGTGCGAGACAAACCCTCTGGCATCTCAATCCCCTTCAAACAAACCGACCATCTTCATGTTAGCCAACGAAATTATAGCCAAGAATATGGAAATATCTCAATTCTTCCCTAACACTTTCGCGTCACAGGGAAGAAAATCGGCGTGAAGCGGGGATGATCGGGCGGCGGGGTCGCATTTTGGCCACGCATTTCGCAAAGATGCGCGAAATCCCGCCGAAACCCTTGCGCGTGACACAATATGTCGAATCGGGGGTTGGTTGATGATTCTCGATATGCCATAAAATCCGTACATCTGGGGACAGCACGGGTCGCGCTAAAGCGGCTCAAGGCAGGCGACGGGACAGGCGCACTTATCAATGGCAGACTTCAGCTCGACGGGAATTTCACGGCGCGGCTTGCTTGCGGCTTTCGCCGCGACGGCGATTACCGCAGCCCCGACTTTCACCAATGCGGCCGGTTTCCTACGGGGTGCCGGCGATATCCGGCGGCTTCGGATGGTGTCGCCACGCACGGGCGAACGGCTCGACACGATATACTGGGTCGAGGGCGACTACATCCCCGAGGCGCTCAATGAAATCACGCTTTTCATGCGCGACTGGCGCACCGATCAGACCCGCGTGATCGATCGCCGCACCGTCGACATCATGGCCGCCAGCCACAACCTGCTCGATGTGAACGAATCCTACACCCTGCTCAGTGGGTACCGCAGCCCGCAGACCAACGCCATGCTGCGCCGCCGCTCCAGCGGGGTGGCCAAGAATTCGCGCCACATCATCGGTCAAGCGGCCGATCTGCGCCTCGGCAGCCGCTCGGTCGAACAGGTGTACCGTGCCGCGCTGGCCTGTCAGGGCGGCGGTGTGGGCCGGTATTCGCGGTCGAATTTCGTGCATATGGATTGCGGCCCGGTGCGTTCCTGGGGCCGGTAGGCGATCATATGTCTGGCATGACGGCAAGGCGGCGCACAGGTGCCGCCTTTTTCGTTTGAGCGGAGCGCGATCACCCGGCCTCAGGTAGCCGAAGGCGGTAGGCCCCAAAGGATTGGTGCGGGTGGTCGGACTCGAACCGACACTCCTTGCGGAAAGGGTGTTTGAGACCCTCGCGTCTACCATTCCGCCACACCCGCGTCCGACCTGTCTCTAGCCGAGCCCGCGGCCCGCGTCCAGAGGCTGCATGCGCCTGTGAAAGGGCTTGACCGGACCGGGCGGCCATGCTGTTTCGGCGCAACCCGATCCCGAGGACAGCCGATGCTGCGCGCGCTCTACGACTGGACGATCCGCATGGCAGACCACCCGCGCGCGCTGTGGGTGCTCGCCGTCATCTCCTTCGCCGAAAGCTCGGTGTTCCCGATCCCGCCTGATGTGCTGATGATTCCGATGATCCTCGCACGGCCCTCGCGGGCGTGGCTCATCGCCGCCGTTGCGCTGGTCTCGTCTGTGTTGGGGGGGATGCTGGGCTATGCCATCGGCGCCTTCGCCTACGACAGCATCGGACAGCCGATCCTCGCCGCCCTCGGCAAGGGCGAGGCGATGGACGCTTTCAACACGCGGTTCAACGATTTCGGCTTCTGGGCGGTGCTGACGGCGGGCGTCACGCCCTTCCCCTACAAGGTCATTACCATCATGTCGGGCTGGACGGGGATGCCGCTCGGCACCTTTGTCGCCACCTCTATCCTCGCCCGCGCAGTGCGTTTTTTCCTCGTAGCGGGGCTGTTGTGGAAGTTCGGCGCTCCGATCCGCGATTTCATCGAGCGCCGCCTCGGGCTTTTGACCATCGTCTTTGTCGTGCTGCTGTTTGGCGGCTTTCTCCTTACGCGCTATCTGTGATGCCATGACCAGACAAAAAACCCTCATCCTCCTCGCCGCCAGTGGCTCCGCCGCGCTCTTGCTGGGCGCGCTGGCGTTCCAGCATCTGGGCGGCATGGCGCCATGCAAGCTATGCATCTGGCAGCGCTGGCCGCACGGCGCGGCCATTGTCCTCGGACTTGTGGCGCTGGTGGCGTGGCCCGCGTTGATGGCGGCGCTCGGCGCGCTGGCGGCGCTCGCCACCGCCGGAATCGGCGGATACCACACGGGCGTCGAGCGCGGCTGGTGGCTGGGGCCCTCGGATTGCACGGGCGGCCCGGTGGGCGGCATGAGCAGCGAGGACCTGTTCGACCAGATCATGGCCGCGCCACTGGTGCGCTGCGACGAGGTGCCGTGGGAGATGTGGGGCCTGTCGATGGCAAGCTGGAACATGGTGGTGTCGCTGGGCCTCGCCGCAATCTGGGTGATGGCGCTGCGCGCGCGCTGAATGTCGGGATAAGGAGGGCGGCTGGTCTGATGCAGCGTCGGGCAGGACGCGCATTGGGACCAGGCTGCAAGCGTCCGCTCGAAGCCATCCGACACCCCCTACCCCCCCGATTTCCACGTATTGAGCAGCAGGCTCGTCTCGGAACTCGCGATGCCGTCGAAGCGGCGGATCTGCGCCAGCACCCGGTCGAGCGCCTCCAGCGTGTCGGTGCCGATCTCCACGATCAGGTCCCAGCGCCCGTTGGTGGTGTGGATTGCACGCACCGCCGCAAGCCCGCCCAATTGGCGGATGATCCGCTCGGTGCCGCGCCCCTCGATCCCCAGCATCATCAGCCCGCGCACCGGGTCGCGTAGCGTGTCGCCGCGGAGCACCACGGTAAAGCCGACGATCTCGCCCTTCGCCTGAAGCCGCTCGATCCGCGCCCGCACGGTAGTTCGTGACACGCCAAGGCCGAGCGCAAGATCGGAGAGCGAAGCACGCGCATCGTGGCGCAGCGCCGATAGCAGGCGTCGGTCCGTATCGTCCATATCGAAGCCTTTTGCATTCGTTTCGCAGGAACTACGCCCGATAAGTGCAAAATACCCGCTTCAAATCAACCCGATTCGGAGCCAAACCCTTCTCAAAGACACGAAGGAGACGCTTATGCCCCCCAAGGATATCTTGCTTGTCGGCGCGCCGGTCGACAGTGGCAAGGCCCGGCGCGGCTGCCTGATGGGCCCCGATGCCTACCGCACCGCAGGGCTCGCCGAACAGCTTGCCGAGCTTGGCCTCACCGTGCGCGATCTGGGCAACGTGAGGCCCGCCGACGCCACCGCCTCGCCGCAGATGCCCCCCCATGTGCACGCCCCCGCCGAGACCGCGGGCTGGACCGCGGCACTCACACAGGCCGGAGAAAGCGCCGCGGCGCAGGGGCTGCCCATCTTTCTGGGCGGCGATCACAGCCTGTCGCTCGGCTCCATCGCCGGCGTGGCCAACAACGCCGCCGCGGAAGGACGCCCACAATTCATCCTCTGGCTCGACGCGCACAGCGACATCCACACACCGCAAACTACCGGCTCTGGCAACCTGCATGGCACGCCCATCGGCTATGTCACCGGGCGCGAGGGATTTCACGGCTTCCCGTCCGTGGCCAACCCGGTGCCGCAGGAGAATATCTGCATGATCGGGCTGCGCTCGGTCGATGGCGCGGAACGCGAGACCCTCGCCGGGACCGCGATCCGCACCCACGACATGCGCGAAATCGACGAACGCGGGATCGCCCGCCCGCTGACCGAGTTCCTCGAGGATGTCGAGAATGCGCAGGGCGCGCTTCATGTCTCGCTCGACGTGGATTTCCTCGATCCCTCCTTCGCGCCCGCCGTGGGCACCACCGTGCCCGGCGGTGCCACCATCCGCGAGGCGCACCTGGTGATGGAGATGGTCAGCGACAGCGGCCTTCTCACCTCGCTCGACCTGGTAGAACTGAACCCGTTTCTCGACGACCGCGGCCGCACCGCACAGGTGATGGTCGATCTCGCCGCCTCGGCGCTCGGCCGCCGCGTCTTCGACCGCGTGACCCGCGCCTATAGCTGAGGAGAGACCCATGACAATTGCCCCCTCCGAGAAGGCCTACGTGCCCTTCGTCTCGGTCGATCACATGATGAAGCTTGTCCACCATATCGGCATGGAGCCAATGCTGCGCGGCCTGGCCGAGTACATCGAGGCCGATTTCCGCCGCTGGAACCTGTTCGACAAGACCCCCCGCATCGCCTCGCATTCCGAGGAGGGGGTGATCGAGCTGATGCCGACCTCCGACGGCGAGGTCTACGGGTTCAAGTACGTGAACGGTCACCCCAAGAACACCAAGGCCGGATTGCAGACCGTCACCGCCTTCGGGCTGCTGGCGAATGTCGGTAACGGCTACCCGGTGCTGCTGTCGGAGATGACCGTGCTCACCGCGCTCAGAACGGCGGCCACCTCGGCGATGGTGGCCCGCCACCTGGCGCCCAAGGGCTCCGACACGATGGCGATGATCGGCGCGGGCGCGCAGTCCGAATTCCAGAGTCTCGCGATGAAGGCGCTGGTGGGGCTGAAATCCGTGCGGCTCTACGACATCGACGCCGCCGCCACCAAAAAAGCCGCGCGCAACCTCTCGGGCATGGGGCTCGAGGTGGTGACATGCCGCAGCGCCGAGGCCGCGATGGAAGGCGCACAGATCATCACCACCTGCACCGCCGACAAGCAATACGCCACCATCCTCAGCGATAACATGGTCGGATCGGGCGTGCATATCAACGCCATCGGCGGCGACTGCCCGGGCAAGACCGAGCTGGCCCCGGCGATCCTGCACCGCTCGTCGATCTTCGTGGAATACCCCGAGCAGACCCGCATCGAGGGCGAGATCCAGCAGCTCGACGCCGATCACCCGGTGACCGAATTCTGGCGCGTGCTGGCGGGCGAGGTTCCGGGGCGCACGAGCGCGGAACAGATCACGCTCTTTGACAGCGTCGGCTTCGCCATCGAGGATTTCAGCGCCCTGCGCTATATCCGCGACCATATTGGCGGCACCGATTATTACCGCGATCTCGACCTGCTTGCCGACCCCGACGACCCGCGCGACCTCTTTGGCATGCTGATGCGCGCGGCTCGCTGAGCGCGGCTTGAACGGGGCGCCGCGTTCTGGCATAGGCACGAGGGCACCGATCGGATACGTTTCATGCCGTCACCCATCGTCACGTCCATTCCGCCAGTCTTCTCACGCAAGGACAGGGACGGGCATGAAATCGGCGACGATTACCTCGCGCGCTGCGTCCAGTCCTGGCGCGACTGCGGATTCGATCCCGTCACCGTCAATTCCGAGGCCGAGGAGCTGCACCCGCTCATCGCCGAACTCGGGGTGGAGGTGGTGCGCGTGCCGCGCGACGCAGCCGCGATCACGGGCCGCCCGCACGTGTTCCTCTCCGATCTTCTGGATGCCGCGCGCCGCGTCTCGACCGAGCGCGTGTTCATCGTCAACGCCGATATCGAGCTCGAGATGACCAACGCAGCGCGCGACCGGCTCGCCGCGCTCGGCCCGATGCAGGCCGTGGGCGTGCGGCGGCGCGATCACGACGGAGACAAGCGTCCCTCGGCCGCGCGCTACGATGGTGGGATCGACCTGCTGGGGGCGGGCCGCGACGCGCTCGACGGTCTGGACACGGGCGCGCTGATCTTCGGCATGCCGTGGTGGGATCACTACCTGCCGCTGGCGCTGCTCTGGCGCGGGGCGCAGCCCGTGCCTGGCACGGGCGTGACCGCCTGGCACCTCGACCACGAGGGGCGCTGGGACAAGCGACACCACATCCGCGCGGGGCAGGAATTCCTGAGGCTGCTCCGTGAGACACCGGCAGAAATGCGCACAGACCCGTGGGTCAGCGATCACGTCGCCGCGCTCTCGCGCATCGGGCGCGGACAGTACGGCGACACGGTACAGCGCCGGATCATGGCGCGCCTTCTCGCGCTGCTTTTGCCGGGTTCACGCACCCATATCCGCCGCGTGCTGCGTGCAGCGTCGCAAAGCAACACGGCCTTGCTAGACCGCATCGCCGGCACCGGATGAACGGAGGCGCCGGAATGCATTTTTTCATCGTGATTCCCGTTTTCAACGGCGGTGACAAGATCACCCGCACCATCGAGAGCCTGCGTGCACAGAGCGCGCTGGCCGAGGGCACGGCGCGGCTGTCGGTGCTGGTCATGGACGGGGCATCGACCGACGACACTTGTGCGCGCGTCGCGGCCCTCGACGATCCGCGCATCGAGATCGTCTCCGCGCCCGATGGCGGCATGTATGACGCGCTGGCACGGGGGCTGGCACGCGCGAGCGGGGACGTGACCGGCTATCTGCCCGCGGGCGAGGCGCTCGATCCGCACGCCTTTGCCGTGTCGGCGGAGGTGCTCACGCGCTATCCCGATATCGCGTGGATCACCGGGCAGGAGGTGACGCGCAATGCCGCCGGGCAGATCATCAACTGCCGTCTGCCCCACCCGTTCCTGCGGCGTTTCTTCGACTGCGGCATGTATGGCACGCGGCTCACCGTGCTTCAGCAGGAAAGCACGCTATGGCGCAGCGCGCTCAATGCCGAGGTTGATCGCGATCGCCTCGCCGCCTGCCGTCTGGCGGGCGATTACCTTCTGTGGCGCAGCTTCGCGCGGGACCACGAGCTCTACGTGATCGACACCCATATCGGCTCCTTCACCGTCGAGCCGGGACAATTGTCCAAGCAGGAGCCGGGGGCCTACCGGCGCGAATTGCGCGCCCTGCGCCGCCGCCCCGCCCTGTGGGAGCGGCTCGCCGCGCTGCTCTATCGCCAATACGTCAAGCGCACCCGTCCCGGACGGCGCGCGCGCCGCCTCGTCCGGTTCGATCACGGCGCGGGGGAATGGCGGTTGACAGGGCGCTGAGCGGGGCTGGGTCACGTCTGGCCCGTTCCCGCCTTCCGCTCATTGGCCCTGACGCGGACTCACACCACAAACCACCGCGCCTGCTCACGCCTCACCTTGCCGACCACGCGCGCAGTGCCCTATCATCGCTTGCATGTCGATCCTTTCCTCCTGTCGCACGCATCTACTGCTCATTGATTTCCAGGCGCGCCTCATGCCCGCCATCCATGAGGGTGAGAAGGTAACCGCGCGGGCGTCCAAGTTGCTTCGCGGGGCGCGGCTTATGGATGTTCCGCGCAGCTATACCGAGCAGATTCCCGAAAAGCTCGGCCACACCGTGCCGGACCTCGCTCCGCAGCCGGGCGAAGAGGTGCTGGCGAAATCCCGCTTCGACGCGTGCCCGGAGACCGGGCTCGCCACGCGGATCGCGCCCGGCAGCCGCATCGTCGTGGCGGGATGCGAGGCACATGTCTGCGTGCTCCAGACTGTGCTGGGGCTGATTGCGGCGGGGCGCGAGGTGGCGGTGGTCACGGACGCCACCGGGTCGCGCGCACCCGGCGACCGCGAGGCGGCGCTGGCGCGCATGACGCAGCAAGGCGCCGCGCTCGTGACCACCGAGATGGCGATATTCGAATGGTTGGGCGGGGCCGACCACCCACGCTTTCGCGAGGTGATCGCCCTGATCAAGTAGCGCTCAGGCGGCGCGGCGCGTCCGTCTGCGGCGCTGGCCGCCCGGCTTGGCACCTTCGCCCGCATGGGCACCGGGCTTGGACCCGCCGCCCCGACGCGGCCCACCGCCGCGGCCCGAAGGCTTGGCCTTGGGGTCGGGCAACACCTCCCAGGCACGGCCAGAGGCCACCGGGATGGTGGTGCCGAGGGCCTTCTGGATGTCCTTCAACTCGCCCATCTCGTCGGGGGCGCAGAACGCGATCGCCGTGCCCTCGCGCCCGGCGCGCGCGGTGCGCCCGATGCGGTGAACGTAGTTCTCGGCCACGTTGGGCAGCTCGTAGTTGTAGACATGGGTGACCGCCGGGATATCGAGCCCGCGTGCCGCCACGTCCGTCGCCACCAGCACCCGCACGCGCCCGTCGCGGAACGCGGCAAGCGCGCGCTCGCGCTGGCCTTGGCTCTTGTTGCCGTGGATTGCCGCCACCGCGAAGCCGGCCTGTTCAAGCCTGCGGGCAAGCTTGTCAGAGCCGTGCTTGGTGCGGCCGAAGACCAGCGCCAATTCGTCACGATGCTTGTCGAGGCACTCGATCAGCAGGTCGGGTTTCGCGGCCTTGGCGACGAAATGCACCGCCTGCGAGACCTTGTCGGCCGCCTTGCCCGGCGGGCTCACCTGCACGCGGCGGGGATTGCGCAGGTAGCTGGACGCGATCTCTTCCATCTGCTTGGGCATGGTGGCTGAAAACAGCATGGTTTGGCGCTCGGCGGGCAACAGCCCGGCGATGCGCCGCAACGCGTGGATGAAGCCCAGGTCAAGCATCTGGTCGGCCTCGTCGAGCACCAGGAACTCCGCCGCATCAAGGCGCAGCGCGCGCCGGTCGATGAGGTCGAGCAGTCGCCCGGGCGTCGCCACAAGGATGTCGGTGCCGCGCGCTAGTCGGTTGATCTGCGGATTGATCGAGGCGCCGCCGACCACGAGGCCGATCTTGATCGGGCTGTCCTTGACCAGCGTCATCAGCGCGTCGCGGATCTGGCCGGCCAGCTCTCGGGTCGGCGCGAGGATCAGGCTGCGCACCGCTTTGGGCTCGGGCCGGCCCGGCGCCTCCATCAGCCGCGTGACCAGCGGCAGGCCAAAGGCCATGGTCTTGCCGGTGCCGGTCTGCGCCAGCCCCATCACGTCATGGCCGTTAAGCGCATGGGGGATGGCGTGGGTCTGGATTGGCGTCGGCTCGGTGATGTTCTGCGCCACCAGCTTGGCGGTCAGCGACTTGGGCAGGCCCATTTCGTCGAAGAGGTTCAATTCGTGTCCTTTCGGGGGCCGGGGCATATGCCCAAAGCCCGGTGCAGGCGGTGCGGACACCGCCCGGTCGTCGTGGTTGCACCTGCCGAGCAAAGACGACGGGCCGATTGCCCCCCGACTTCCGACAGGTGTTTGGCCCCACGCGTGATTTTGGGAACATATCCGCGACATTTCATGAAGAACGCCCCCTCGGGGCCGTGCTGCTCACGCGGCAGGAAATGTCGGTTGCGTTGCATATGGCGGTGGGGCGAGGGGAAGTCAAGCGCCGCGCTTCCGTCTGCAGGGAAGAAAGGAAGCGAAATGGCCTGAAGGGGACCTTGAACCATCCGGTGATGAGCCGCGCGAGCGCCAGCCCGCGGGATGGTGATTCAACGGCTGGTCTACCGCACTTTATGTCCGAGTTCCCGCGAGATATCAGAGCTTTGCGCCAGCGTTACCCCATCGCCAGCCCGGGGGGCGGGCTGGCGCTCGCGCGGCGGCGTGCAAGCACGCCTTGTTCCGCGCGGGGCGCAGGAGGCGAATGGCAGGAATAGACCAATATCCGCACGCCCAGCGCCTTACCGCACCATCCACTTGCCATCGGGCCAGAACGCATGAAAGGCAAAGGCGAACATCACGTCATGGGGCACATCGCGCCCCTGCCCGTCGCTCACCCGCACGGTGCCCACCTCGCGACCCTCCGAGATGACGCCACGATCCAGCGCCGAGGCCTGACCTTCCTCCCAGCTAATGGCCACGCCTGCCTCGCGCACGCCGCCTTCGTCGCGGATGCGCGTCAGCGGCCAGGCCCGGTCGCCCACCCGCACCACGCGCTCCAGCGGCGGGATGCCATGCGGTGGGTTTTCGCCGTTGTAGAGGAAGGGCTGCGTGGATCTGTCATACCCGCGGTAGGGATTGCGCCCGTAGGAGCGGTTATAGGCGGGCTCGGCCATCACCAGCCCCTGCGGATTTCGCGCGCGGTACTGGTCCCAGCTTTCCATCCAGGTGGGCAGATGGCGCAGTTCGACCCCGGTCATCTCGCCGACGATCCCCCGGCCCACGGCCTGCTGCCACCAGCTCTGGGTCTGGCGGTCATACATCACCATGTCGGAATGGCGCAGCTTGCCCGAGACGCCGAAGCTCAGCACCCGGCCCTGCACCCGCCGGTCAAAGGTCATCCCCGAATTGCACAGCGGACAATACGTCACCGCCACGGGCACGTCGCCGACGGTGTCGTTCACGATTTCATGCCACATCAGGTAGCGGATCGGGTAGGCGCGCGGCTCGACCCCCTCGATCTCGACCGTGATGACCGGCTCGCGCCCCCGCAAGCCTGCTGCATCATCCGCACGCAGGAATTGCGGATCGTCGATGGCGGGGATGCCGTCCTTGGGCGGCCCGCCCGACATGATCTCGGACCAGTCGTCGATGCTGGTTCGCGAGAAATCGGTCTGCGGCCACTCGGCCTGCCATTGCGACGGGTTGGCATGGGCGAGCGGTGCACCGAGCAACAAGACCGCGAGAAGGGTAAAAAGGCGGGGCATCGGGGCGCGCCTCCACGCATGGACGTTAACACGAGGATGCGCACTTCGCAGGATTCGGACCAGCCCCACCCACGCGAATGTGAGTACCTGTCAGCGTCGCCTCGCCTCGGTCAGCGCCCGGTCCCAGAGCCGGTCACGCATGATCCGGCGCATGGCGCGCCTTAATTCGCCTGCCGCGTCGGTCTCGTAACAGCGTCCATGCGTGAGGATCAGCCGCTCCGGCCCCCAATCGAGCACCTTGTCGACCAGATCGCCTACCGCTCCGCGCCCGCCCAGGCGCCCCGTCAGGCCGGGTGGTGGCTTGCCATCGCTGTCGTCGATCCCCGCGAGCCAGACCAGAACCCGCGCCCAGGGTGGCAGCGGCGCGGTTTCGACCGCCATCACCAGCCGCGACAGGATCACCGACCGGCTCTCGCGGTGCAGGAACACGGTCTCGCAATCGGTGCCCGAGGCGCTGAGCGGACGGATCTCGCGTCGCCACGGGGCCTCGGACATCTCCGCCCCGCGCCACACCCGCGCCGCCGGATACGCGGCCTGCCAGTCGTCCAGCCACGGCAGGTCGGGCGCGGCGGGCACCACGAGATGCGCCACGCGGCCCTCGTCTTCCAGCCATGCCGCAAGGTCGGGCAAAAGCGGTCCCGGCGCATGAATCCACAGCGCCCCGCCCGATAGCCGCGCCACCACCGTGCGCAACGGCACCGGCACGCCCATCCGCCACTCCACATGCGCGCCCTCCAGCGCCCAGAGCCCAGGCGCAAGCGCGCGCGGCGCGGAGATGGGCACCGGCAGGCTCACTCGGTGACGGTGACTTTGGTCATCGCGTCGGGCCGCCCGATCACCGCGCCGTTCTGGCCGCGTCCGCGCTTGATGGCATCGACCACGTCCATCCCGTCGATCACGCGCCCGACGACGGTGTATTGACCGTTCAGGTGCGGGGCCGGGGCGAACATGATGAAGAACTGCGAATTGGCGCTGTCGGGATCGCGCGAGCGCGCCATGCCGATCACGCCGCGCTCGAACGGCTCGTCGGAGAATTCGGCCTTCAGATCGGGCCGGGCGCTCCCGCCCGTCCCCGCCATCGCCATGTCGCCACCCTCAAGACGGCCGAATTCGACGTCACCGGTCTGCGCCATGAAGCCGTCGATCACGCGGTGAAACACCACGCCGTCATAGGCCCCCTCTTCGGCCAGCGCGGTGATCTGCGCCACGTGGTTCGGGGCCACGTCCTCAAAGAGATCAACGATGACGGTGCCGTTGGCCTCGCCAGACACCTCGATCTTGAGGCCGGTCGCGCCTGCCGGTGCGCCAGGAAAGGCCATCAGCGCCGGGCCGGCCAGCAGGGTGACGGCAAGGACGAGTTTACGCATCGGCGGCCACCTTGACGCTGATCATCCGGTCGGGGTTGGCGGGCGGCTCGCCCTTGGTGATCGCATCGACATGCTCCATGCCGGAAATCACCCTTCCATAGACCGTGTATTGCCCGTTGAGGAAATGGTTGTCCTTGAAATTGATGAAGAACTGGCTGTTGGCGGAATTCGGGTTCTGGCTGCGCGCCGCGCCCAGCGTGCCGCGATCATGCGGGATCTTGGAGAACTCGGCCTTGAGATCGGGCAGATCGCTGCCGCCTGTGCCCGCGCGGCGCGGGTTGTAGTCGTTTTCCATGTTGGCATGCTGCACGTCGCCGGTCTGCGCCATGAACCCGTCGATCACGCGATGAAAGGCGACGTTGTCGTATTTTCCCGCACGCGCCAGCTCCTTCATCCGTTCGCAATGCCCCGGTGCAATCGCGGGCATGAGCTCGATAGTGACGGTGCCGTCCTTCAGCTCCATCAGGATGGTGTTCTCGGGGTCCTTGATCTCGGCCATCGGGCGCTCCTTTTTGTAAACTTCCCCGTTACCTAAGACGAACGCGTGCCGATGCCAAGCACGCAGGTTGACGCCGCCGCCCCCCCGCGCCAATAGGGGCACGACATACCGATCATCAGGGAGGCGCCCGCGCCATGAGCTGGAAAACCCTCGACGAGATGGAGATCGCGGGCAAGCGCGTACTGGTGCGCGTGGATATCAACGTGCCGGTCGAAAACGGCACGGTGACCGACGCCACGCGAATCGAGCGCATCAAGCCGACGATCCGCGACATTCTCGACCGCGGCGGCAAGCCCATGCTGATCGCCCATTTCGACCGGCCCAAGGGCAAGGTCGTGCCGGGCATGTCGCTGCGCGTCACGGTGCCCGCGCTCGAGGCGACCCTGGGCCGCACCGTGCGCCTGATCGAGACACTGGAGGGGGCCGAGAACCTCACCGAGGAGGCCCGTGCCGCCGACGTGCTGCTGCTGGAAAACATCCGCTTTCACCCCGGCGAAGAGGCCAATGACCCCGATTTCGCCGCCCGTCTCGCCGCGCTCGGCGACGTCTATTGCAACGATGCCTTCTCGGCGGCGCACCGCGCGCATGCCTCGACCACCGCGCTCGCGCACCTGCTTCCCGCCTGCGCGGGCCGCCTGATGCAGGCGGAGTTGCAGGCGCTCGAGGCGGCGCTCGGCAATCCGGCCCGCCCGGTGGTGGCGGTTGTGGGCGGCGCCAAGGTCTCGACCAAGCTCGATCTGCTGGGCAACCTCGTGGAAAAGGTCGATACCCTCGTGATCGGCGGCGGCATGGCCAACACCTTCCTCGCCGCGATGGGGCTCGACGTGGGCCGCTCACTCTGCGAGCGCGACATGGGTGCCACGGCGCGCGACATCATGCGCAAGGCCGGGGCGGCGGGCTGCGAGATCCTGCTGCCCGCCGATGTGGTGGTCGCGCGCGAATTCGCCGAGGGCGCACCGCACGAGGTGACTGGGGCCCATGCCTGCCCGCCCGACGCGATGATCCTCGACGCGGGCCCGCAGGCGGTGGCGCGCATCACCACGGCACTCGACGCCGCCAAAACGCTGATCTGGAACGGCCCGCTCGGTGCGTTCGAGATCGCGCCTTTTGATGCCGCCACCAACGCCGCCGCGCGCCACGCGGCCAGGCTCAGCCGCGAAGGGCGGCTTATCTCCGTGGCCGGCGGCGGTGACACCGTCTCGGCGCTCAACCGCGCCGGGGCGGCGAAAGATTTCACCTACATCTCCACCGCCGGCGGCGCGTTCCTCGAATGGATGGAGGGCAAGGACCTTCCCGGCGTTGCGGCGCTTCACGTCTGAGGCGGGCCGGCGGCGATGGATGCGCTCTGGTCCTTCCTGATCGCGGCCTTCGCGCTGACCGGCAGCCCCGGGCCCAACACGCTGAGCCTGGCCGGGGTCGGGGCCTCGTTCGGGCGGCGGCGCGGGGTGGCATATCTGATGGGGCTGACCATCGGCATGGTGCTGGTGATCGCGATTGTGGGGACCGGCATATCAGGGGCCATCATGACGCTGCCGGGAATTTCTCCGGTCGTGACCGGATTGGCCGCGGCCTATTTCCTCTACCTCGCCTGGCGCATCGCCACGGCGCCGCCCCTGCCGGAGATTGGCAGGCTGGCGCCTGAGGCCGGGCCTCGTTGGTACGAGGGAATCGTCCTGTCGCTGGCCAACCCCAAAGCCTATGCTGCGATGGCCGCGTTATTTTCCGGTCACGTACTGGTAGCCGGGAACGCCATGCGTGACGGGCTCTGGAAAGCCGGGCTCGCATTGGCGGTCATCTGCACGGTCAACATATTTTGGCTGTTGCTCGGCGCCGGGATGGCCGGGCTCATGCGCAGTCCCCGCACTGCGCGCGCCGTGAACATCGCCTTCGCTGTACTGTTGCTGGCCTCAGTTCTGATCGTGGCGGTGGGATAGCGCGGGTTTTCGCGTGCCAGTGCCAAACCCGGCGCGATGTTAGCGCCACCAGAATTGCAACGCTCCGCGCCCTCGCCTAGAAGCGGCACCAGCGCGGCACGGGGCCGCGCCCGGGACAGAACGAGGGCGGAGCATTTTCATGTCGAAAGCAGATCAAGCAGCCAGGATTCGCGCGGGCGAGGGGTTCATCGCCGCGCTCGACCAGTCTGGTGGCTCTACCCCCAAGGCGCTACGCCTCTACGGCATTCCCGATGACCGCTATTCCACCGAGGCCGAGATGTTCGACCTCGTGCACGCCATGCGTGCGCGCATCGCGCAGGCCCCGGCCTTTACCGGCGACAAGGTGCTGGGCGCGATCCTGTTCGAGATGACGATGGATCGCGAGATCGGCGGCAAACCGTCAGCGCGCTATCTGTGGGAAGAGCGGGGCGTCGTGCCGTTCCTCAAGGTGGACAAGGGGCTTGCGGAGCCCGAGAACGGCGTGCGCCTGATGAAGCCGATGCCCGATCTCGACGCTCTTCTGGAACGCGGCGCGGCGGCGGGCATCTTCGGCACCAAGATGCGCTCGGTCATCGACGCCGCCGATGCCACCGGGATCGCCGCCAACGTGAACCAGCAATTCGAGGTGGCGCACCAGATCCTTGGCCACGGCCTCGTGCCGATCATCGAGCCGGAAGTGACCATCTCCATCGCCGACAAAGCCGAGGCCGAAGAGGTGCTGCGCAGCGCGATCCTGGCACAGCTCGATGCGTTGCCGCAGGATCAGGAGGTGATGCTCAAGCTGACCCTGCCGGAGGCACCCAATCTCTACGAGGCGCTGGTCAATCACCCGCGCGTGCTGCGCGTGGTGGCGCTCTCGGGCGGTTACAGCCGCGACGAGGCCAACGAGCGCCTCGCGCAGAACCGTGGCGTGATCGCCAGCTTCAGCCGCGCGCTGACCGAGGGGTTGTCGGCGGATCAGTCCGACGACGCGTTCAACGCCACGCTCGCAGCCTCCATCGACAGCATCCGCGCGGCCTCGATGGCGGGTTAAGGGGCGCGATCCGCATCCAGGTGTGCGCGCGGAATTTTGAAAAAATTCCGGATAAGAAAATTTTAAATTTTCTTGGCCGTTGGCCCATGCGGAAAGGTGCGCGCGCCGCTCACCCCCCCTTGAGCCGCTTGAGCAGCACCACCTCGCTATCCTCGGCGATGGGCTGAAACCAGCTATCATTGTAGATGCGTCCGTCGATGGAGACCGACACGCCGCGCTCCAGTTCCGGGCGCAGGCCGGGGAATTTCTCCCCCAGCCCGTCGAGCAACTCGCGCAAGGTGGCCGCTTTGATCTCCACCTTGCGCGCGCCCTCGGCCTGATCGGCCAGCGAGCCCCAGAGCACAACTTCGACCATCAGCCGTCCGCTTGCGCCTGCAACGCCGCCAGCACGCGCGGCGGCGACATCGGCAGTTGCGTCATCCGCACGCCCGCCGCCGCCGACACCGCGTTGGCGATGGCCGCGAGTGGCGGCACGATGGAGGTCTCGCCCACCCCCCGCACGCCGTAGGGATGCCCCGGATTGGGGATCTCCAGGATCACCGTGTCGATCATCGGCAGGTCCGAGGCCACCGGGATGCGATAATCGAGGAACCCGGCATTCTGCAGGATGCCATCCTTGCCATAGATATATTCCTCGTTCAGCGCCCAGCCGATGCCTTGCACAGCCCCGCCTTGGAACTGGCCTTCGACGTAGGAGGGATGCACCGCCTTGCCGGCATCCTGAAACACCGTGTAGCGCAGCATTTTTGTCGAGCCGGTGTCGGGGTCGAGCTCCACATCCACCATATGCGTGGCAAAGCTCACCCCCGCCCCTTCGGCATTCACCTCGTGATGCCCGGCAATCGGCCCGCCCGTGTTGGAGGCGATGGCGGCGATCTCCTTGAGCGTCATGGGCGGGAATTTCCCGGCATTCGGCCCGGCGGGGCGCGCCGCGCCGTCTTCCCATTCCACGGCGTCCTCGTCGATGCCCCAGACCATAGCGGCGCGGCGGCACATTTCCGTCTTGGCCGCGCGGGCCGCTTTAATCGTCGCCAGCCCCACGGCAAAGGTCACGCGGGAGCCGTCTGTCACCTCGTTCTGCCCGAGCGATCCGGTATCGGCGATGATCGTGCGCACCTGATCATAGGGGATGCCCAGCTCTTCGGCGGCCATCATCGTCATCGACGCGCGCGAACCGCCGATATCGGGGTTGCCCTCCGAGACGGTCACCGTGCCGTCCGGCGTGATGTTGAGGCTCACGCAGGTATCACCGCCGAAATTGAACCAGAAGCCGCAAGCCACGCCCCGGCCCTGATTTTCGCCCAAGGGCGCGGACCAGTGCGGATGCGATTTCGCCGCCTCCAGCGTCGCCTTGAGGCCGATGGCGGGATAGGTCGGACCGTAGGACGCTTTCGTTCCCTCATCCGCCCCGTTCATCAGCCGCACCTCCAGCGGGTCGAGACCAAAGCCCTTGGCCGCCTCGTCAATCGCGCTCTCGATGGCGAACGCCGCCATCGGCGCGCCCGGCGCGCGATAGGCCGCGGCCTTGGGCCGGTTGGTGACCACGTCCCAACCCACGGTCTTGACGTTCTCCAGATCATAGGGGGCAAACCCCGACATGGCGCCCATATCGACCGGAGAGCCGGGATAGGCCCCACCCTGGTAGCGCAACTCGGCAAAGCCGGCGGTGATGCGGCCTTCCTTGGTCATGCCGATCTTGACGTCGATAGAGGTCGAGGATGTCGGCCCGGTGGCGCGCAGCACCTCGGAGCGGCTCATCACCATCTTCACGGGACGACCGGACTTGCGGGCCAGCATCAGCGCGACCGGCTCCAGAAACACCACCGTCTTGCCGCCGAACCCGCCACCGATTTCCGATGCGGTGACGCGCAGCTGCCCCTGCTCCATCCCGAGGATCGCGGCACAGGTGTTACGCACCATGTAGTGCCCTTGGGTGCAAACCCACAGATCAGCCTTGCCGTCCGGCCCCATGGTGGCAAGACACGCATGCGGCTCGATATAGCCCTGATGGGTGGCCGCCGTCCGATAGCTGCGCTCGACCACGCGGTCGGCCTGTTTCAGCCCCGCCTCGATATCGCCGTGCCCGAATTCCGAGCGCGCGATCACGTTGGCGGACATGCCCCCGGGCACGGTTTCCTGCTGCCGCCCCTCGTGCAGCACAGGTGCGTCGGGCTTGATCGCCTCGTCCACGTCCGTGACGTGCGGCAGTACCTCGTACTCCACCTCGATCAATTTCAGCGCCTTGCGCGCCACCGCCGGGCTGCTTGCCGCCACGGCGGCCACCGCGTGGCCGTCATAGAGAGCCTTGTCGCCCGCCATGCAATTATCCATCACGTCGGCCACGTCCGCGGGCACCTCGCCGAAATCGGCACGGGTGACCACGGCCTTGACGCCTGAGAGCGCTTCGGCCTTCGACGTGTCGATCCGCTTGATCCGCGCATGGGCATGCGGGCTGCGCAGAATGCGCCCCGTCAGCATGCCCGGCAGGACCATGTCGGCGCCGAACCGCGCGCGCCCCGTCACCTTGTCGATCCCGTCGGGGCGGTCGGGGCGCGTGCCCACGACCTTGAAGTCCCGGGTTTTCTTGGTGTCATCCAGTGCCATTACGACGCCCTCCGCATGTCCGCTGCCGTTTCCATCACGGCGCGGATGATCTTGTCATAGCCGGTGCAGCGGCACAGGTTGCCCGCCAGCCAATAGCGCACCTCCTCCTCGCTCGGGTCGGGGTTGCGCTCCAAGAGCGACTGCGCCGCCACGAGGATTCCCGGCGTGCAGATGCCGCATTGCAGCGCGGCCATCTCGATGAATTTACGCTGCAACGGGTGCAACTGATCGCCCTTGGCCATACCCTCGATGGTGGCGACCTCGCGCCCCTCGGCCTCGGCCCCCAGCATCAGGCAGGAACAGACGAGACGGCCATCCACGGCCACCGAACAGGCCCCGCAATCGCCAGTGCCGCAGCCCTCCTTGGTGCCGGTCAGCCCCAGCCGGTCGCGCAGCACGTCGAGCAGCGTGTCCTCGGGTTCGCAGAGGAACTCGGTCTCATCGCCGTTGATCTTTGTGGTGACGTGTATCTGGCTCATGCCGTATCTCCTTTCGCGCGGTTTACCGCGATCACCGCGGCGCGGCGGGCCAATACACCCGCCACGTGCCTGCGGAAATCCACCGTGCCGCGCTTGTCATCTATGGGTGTTGCCGCCTTCGAGCAGGCCGCCGCCAGGTCATCCAGCGCCGCCTCGTCGAGCACGCGGCGCTTGATCGCCTCTGCCGCTTTCTCGACCAGCATCACCTTGGGACCGACCGCGCCAAGCGAGACCCGCGCCGCTGTTACCCGATCCTCCTCGTCAAGGCTTAGCGAGATGCCGCAGCCCACCACCGCGATATCCATTTCCGTGCGCGGGATGAAGCGCAGATAGGCATCGCCCGACCGCTGCCCGCGCGCGGGCAGCAGGATCGACGCGATGAACTCGCCCGGCTCCAGCGCCGTCTTGCCCGGCCCCTGGGGCACGTCGATCACGGCCAGGTCGCGTGTGCCGTTCGGCCCGACGATCCGCGCCACCGCCCCGGCGGCCACCATCGCCGGCACCGAATCGGCAGCCGGCGAGGCATTGCACAGGTTGCCCGCCAGCGTCGCGCGCCCCTGCACCTGCGTCGAGCCGATGAGTCCCGCCGCCTCAACCACGCCGGGCCAGTCGGCGACAAGCGCCTCGTGCTCGGACATCTCGGCCCCCGATACGGCCGCCCCGATACGCCAGCCGCCCTCTTCGGCGCGGATGTCCTTCATGCCGTCGATGCGCTTGATATCGACGATCACCTCCGGCTCGATCATCTCCGAGCGCAGCTTCACCAGCAGGTCGGTGCCGCCCGCCAGAACATGCGCGCCCGGCTGCCCGGCAAGGGCAGCGACCGCGTCCTCCACGCTCAAAGGCGCCTCGTATCGCATGGCTTCATCCTTTCGCTCTGCTGTCCGCGCGGCGACTCCGCACAGACGATTTCGTCCGCGACTATCCCGCAAATGCGGACCGGGTGCAAACCGGTTCACGCCACGATCCTGCCCGCAAACGGCAACGGAAAATCCATCTTTCCGCGGTATCACCCCACCGACAAAGGACCGGAGACTGCATTTGCCAGGACCGCCCGCCAGCCAGGCCACACCCCGGCGCCACGCGCGCCTGTTCGAGCTGTTGCGCCAGCAGGAGCAGGCCCGCGCCATCGCTGCCCGCCTCGCCGCGCACCCAACGGCAAATGACGCGGCGATCACCCCCCTCGCCCGGTTGAACGGCCACAGCCTCATGGGCAGCGCGGCTCCACATGGCTGAGGCGGTCTGGGGCAAGACCTGCGCGACTAGCCTGGAGTTGCCATTCGGTTCTTGGACCCGGCGCGGAATTCAACGGCGAAACCCGCCCCCGCGATCCCGCCGGTTCTCTGCGCCCCTCAGCCGCGAAACCCGGTTGCGACCACGAATTTCTCGGAACTGTCGGCGCGCGAGGCGGGGGGCTTGACGTTCGCGACCTTGGTGAATCGCTGCTTGAGCACCTTCTGAAGATCGCCCTCGGCCCCGCCCGCCAGTACCTTCGACACGAAGGTGCCGCCCTCCTCCAGAACGTCGAAGGCCAGATAGGCCGCTGCCTCGCACAGCGCGATGATACGCAGATGGTCGGTCTGCTTGTGCCCCGAGCTTGACGCCGCCATGTCCGACATCACCACGTCGGCGCCCCCCCCGAGCCACGCCTTCACCTGCGCGTCGGCGCCCTCCTCCATGAAATCGAGCTGATGAATTTCGGCGCCGGGAATCGCCTCCACCTCCTGCAGGTCGATGCCGATGATCCGGCCCTGCCGCTTGCCAGGCCGGTCGCCCAGCGCGTTGATGCGCGGCACCGCCACCTGCAACCAGCCGCCCGGCGCGCAGCCCAGATCGACCACCCGCGCGCCCGGCACGAGAAAGCGAAACTTGTCATCGAGCTCCATGATCTTGTAGGCCGCGCGGCCTCGGTAACCCTCGGCCTGCGCGCGCTTCACATACGGGTCGTTGAGCTGCCGCTGCAGCCACCGCGTCGAGGACGAGCGCCGCCCCCTCGCGGTCTTGACCTTTACGGTCAGGTCGCGCTGCCCGCGCCCCGATGTGTTCTTGCCGTCCGGCCCTTTCGCCATCAGTCCTCTCCGTCCTCTAGCACGCCATCGGCGGCCATTTGCGCATAAAGCATCCCCTCGCGCAGACCCCGGTCGGCCACGCTGAGCCGGTCCGTTGGCCAGCACCGCAGCAACGCCTGAAGGATCGCCGCGCCCGACATTATGAGCGTCTGCCGGTCCTGTCCGATACGCGGGTCGCGCCGCCGTCCGGCGGGGCCGAGCGCGAGGTAGGAGCGGATCACGCGGTCGATCTCGTCGCTGGTCATGGTGAGCCCGTCCACCTTGTTGCGGTCATAGCGGCGCAGGCCCAGGTGACTCGCCGCCACGGTGGTGATGGTGCCGCTGGTCCCCACGATCTGGAATCCGTCCCGGCTCTGCTCGTCCTTGTAGGGGGCGAACTCGGCGAGGTTCTCCTCGAAATACCAGCTCATCAGCGCGAACCGCGCGGCATCGTCCTCGACATCGCGGAACTGCTCGCGCAGCGTCGCCACCCCGAGCGGCACGCTGATCCAGTCCACCACCCGCGCGGCGGGCCCCTCGCCGCTGTGCTGGAATCCCATATGCATCCGCATGATGGCGCGCTTGCGCTCGGGCTCGGGCACGCCGCGCAGGTCGATCCAGACAAGCTCGGTCGAGCCGCCGCCGATATCCACCACCAGAAGCTGCTCGGTGCGCGCACTCACCAGCGGCGCGCAGGAAATCACCGCCAGCCGCGCCTCTTCCTCGGTCGGGATCACGTCGAGCGTCAGGCCGGTCTCGCGCTCCACCCGGGCCATGAATTCGGCGCCGTTCACCGCGCGGCGGCACGCCTCCGTCGCCACCAGCCGCATCCGCGTGACCTTGTGGCGGCGCAGCTTCTGCCGGCACACGCGCAGCGCCTGTATCGTGCGGTAGATCGCGGCGCGCGACAAACGCCCCGACCGCTCCAGCCCGGCCCCGAGCTGAACCGATTTCGAGAAACTGTCGACCACGCGAAACGTCCTGCCCTCGGGGCGGGCGATCAGCATGCGACAACTGTTGGTGCCAAGATCGAGCGCCGCGTAGAGCGGCGTCCGATCCGGCAGGCTCGGCGCGGGGCTCTCGACCGGTTCCGGGATAGCGCCCGCACCAATCGGACGCTTGGGCGCCATGACAACACGCCCTCCATTTCAAGTTACCCCGAGAGTAGGCGCATCCGCGCCCCCGCGCAAGGGCTCGCGCCGCAGTGCCGCACCCGGCGGTCAGCGAAAAATCCGCTCGCCCTGCTCGTCGATGACCTGTTTCGCCTTGCGCAGCGATACCGCCGCCGCCTCGTCGCGATCGCGCAGCACATCGGCGCGCAGGAAATGATGCACCTTCACCTCGCCGCCCAGTTCCTTCTCGATCCGCGCGCCCACACGATAGCCGTCGCTTTCTTCCTGCGGGGCGGGTGTGATGAGATATCCGTGGTAGTCTTCGACAGGGGCCTCGGCCGCTTCGCGCTTTGCGCCACCGCCTCCGCCGCCGAACAGTCGTGACAGGATGGACATGGTGGGCCTCCTTTATGGTCCGGGCACAGAGTGGGTGAAACCCGCCACAAGCGCAAACGGAATTTCCTCAAGGTGGGGGGGGCGCCCACCCTGCGCTGGCTGGAATCATGCCAAGATCACCGGGGGAGAGTAGCTCAGTATTCCACTACTTCCCCGTTTTGCTCGTCTTGGAAACCGGTTTCTTGTCCACCCTACTGATCCAGGAAACTCCGCAGCTTCCTTGACCGCGACGGATGCTTCAGCTTTCGGAGCGCCTTGGCCTCGATCTGCCGGATCCGCTCGCGCGTCACCGAGAACTGTTGCCCCACCTCTTCCAGCGTGTGGTCGGTATTCATCCCGATCCCAAAGCGCATGCGCAGCACCCGCTCCTCGCGGGGTGTCAGGGACGCCAGCACCCGCGTCGTCGTCTCGCGCAGGTTGTCCTGGATGGCCGAATCCAGCGGCAGGATCACGTTCTTGTCCTCGATGAAATCGCCAAGCTGGCTGTCTTCCTCGTCACCGATGGGCGTCTCGAGGGAAATCGGCTCCTTGGCGATCTTCATCACCTTGCGGACCTTCTCCAGCGGCATCTGCAGCTTTTCGGCCAGCTCCTCGGGCGTGGGCTCGCGGCCGATCTCGTGGAGCATCTGGCGCCCCGTGCGCACCAGCTTGTTGATCGTCTCTATCATGTGCACGGGGATGCGGATGGTGCGCGCCTGGTCGGCGATGCTACGGGTGATCGCCTGCCGGATCCACCACGTCGCATAGGTCGAGAACTTGTAGCCGCGGCGATACTCGAACTTGTCCACCGCCTTCATCAGGCCGATATTGCCTTCCTGGATGAGATCAAGGAACTGCAACCCGCGGTTGGTGTATTTCTTGGCGATCGAAATGACCAGACGCAGGTTGGCCTCGACCATCTCCTTCTTGGCCTGGCGGGCCTCTTTCTCGCCCTTCTGGACCTGTCCAACAATGCGGCGGAACTCGCTGATGTCGAGGCCCACATACTGGCCCACCTGCGCCATGTCGGCGCGCTGTTCGGCTACCTTGTCGGCAAAGCGCTCGATGAACATCTGCCAGCCGCGCCCGGGCTTTTGCGCCATGTCTTCGAGCCACACGGGATCAAGCTCGCGCCCGCGGTATTCCTCGATGAACTCGCGGCGGTTGATGCGCGCCTGGTCGGCCAGCTTCACCATCGCGCCGTCGATCTGCATGATCCGGCGGTTGATGCCGTAAAGCTGGTCGATCAGTGCCTCGATGCGGTTGTTGTGCAGGTGAAGCGAGTTGACCAGCTCGACGATCTCGGCGCGCAGCTTCTGGTATTTCGCCTCCTGCGCCGCGGAAAAAGAGCTGTCCTCGTTGAGCGTGGCAGAGATGCGGTTGTCCTGCATCTCGCTCAGTTGCGTGAAATCCTCGGCGATGCGGTCGAGCGTCTCGAGCACCCGCGGCTTGAGCGCGGCCTCCATCGCGGCGAGGCTCATGTTGGCCTGCTCGTCCTCTTCCTCGTCGTCCTCGGTATTGCGGATCGGGTTGCCGTCGGCGTCGAGTTCCTCGCCCTTGTCCTCGCGCGTCCCCTTGTCCTCGCGCGTCTCCTGCCCCGGCGGGGTGGGCACGTTGGCGGCGACCACGGGCTCCTCGCCCTCCTCGCCCGGCTGGTTGCCAAACGTGGTCTCTAGGTCGATCACGTCCCGCAGGAGGATGTCCTCACCCAAAAGCTCGTCGCGCCAGATGGTGATCGCCTGGAACGTCAGCGGGCTCTCGCACAGCCCGGCGATCATCGTGTTGCGGCCCGCCTCGATGCGCTTGGCGATGGCAATCTCGCCCTCGCGGCTCAAGAGCTCGACCGAGCCCATCTCGCGCAGGTACATGCGCACCGGATCGTCGGTGCGGTCGAGCTTTTCCTCCTTGCCCGACCCGAGGGTGATCTCGCCCTTCTTGCCGATCTCGGCGACGGCGGTGGTCTTGCCGTCGTCTTCCTCGCCCTCTTCTTCCTCGATGATGTTGATGCCCATTTCCGACAGCATCGACATGACGTCCTCGATCTGTTCGGACGACACCTGGTCAGGCGGCAGCACCTGGTTGAGCTGGTCGTAGGTGATGAAGCCCTTCTCGCGGGCCGCCGATATCATTCGCTTCACCGCAGCCTGCGACATGTCGAGCGAAACTTCCTGCTCCTGCTCCTCGGGCTTCTGCTCGTCGGTGTCCTTGGCGGCCATGCGCATCTCCTCGGCGGTTTCGGGCATGTGATTCGTTGACCCGAATCAATAGCGCGATCATCTGATTCGCACACCCGTTTACTGTTTATTTCTTGCCTCTTCCGCATCGAAATGCGATTCGGTCACGGTTCGGCTCCCTAATGCCCCGACTTGGGGCGGTCCAGTTGCCTGAGCAGCTTCGCAAATGCCTCGCGCTCCTCGCGGTCGAGGCGCAGGCCATTCTCGCCCAGGTCATAAACGGTGCGGTCCTCCTGTTCGCTGCGCTGCGCGCGGTTGCGCGCCTCCGCAGCCTGCGCCACGCGCCATGTCAGCGTCTCGTCGGCCAGGCCGCCGATATCCTCGACCGCCTCGCGCAATTCCGCCTCCATGCCGGCACGCGCCGCCAGCTTGGCGAATTCCTCGCGCAGGGTGAGCGTCGCGCGCTCGCGATCACCCGCGTGGCGTACCGACGGGGCGATCGCGACATGGGGCAGCGCCAGAAGCTTTTCAAGGGTATCCTCGCCCATCTCCGCGCCAATCTGCGCGCGCAGCGTCTCGGCCCCTGCCCCTGCATGGCGCAGGATCGCCGCGCGCAGCCCGGCAAGATCGGGGTCGCGACAGCGCAGCCGCTCGATCTCGGCCTCGAACTCCTCGGCCACCTCCGGGCAGCAAACCAGCGTCGCGAGGATCACCTCCTCGCGCAGGCGGACCGCCTGTTCGGCGTTTCCCGACACCAGGGCGGAGTTGCGCGTCTCCGCGCGCGCAGTTTCGGGCGGCGAGCTCCACTTTCCCTTGCCGCTGCCACCGCGTCCGCGCGGGGCTTGCGGGGCCTGCCTGCGCGGATTGAAGAGCTGCCAGCGCAGGTCCTTCAACTCGCGCTCGTAATAACCGCGCAGCGACGGGTCACGGATCAGCGCGGCCTTTTCGCGGCAGGTGCGTTCGAGCGCCGCCTTGCGCTCGGGCGTGTCGAAATCGCGCCCCTCTGTCTCGCGCTGCCACATCAGCCGCACCAAGGGCAGCGCCGCGTCGATCCGCGCCTGCACAGAACCCGGGCCTTCGGCGCGCAGCAGGTCGTCGGGGTCCTTGCCCTCGGGCATGAGCGCAAAGCGCAGCGTGCGCCCCGCCTCCAGCAGCGGCAGCGCCATGTCGATCACGCGGTAGGCTGCGCCCAGCCCGGCGCGGTCGCCGTCGAGCATGATGATCGGCTCGTCCGCCATCCGCCACAAGAGCTGCAACTGATGCTCGGTCACCGCCGTGCCCAGCGGGGCCACCGCCGCCTCGAATCCGGCGGACACCAGCGCGATCACATCCATATAGCCTTCGGCAACGATCAGCGGGTGGCCTTTTCCAGTGGCCTCGCGCGCGGGGCCGTGATGGTAGAGCGTGCGCGACTTGTCGAATATCTCGGTCTCGGGAGAGTTGAGATACTTGGCGTTGTCGTTCGGGTCCATCGCCCGCCCGCCAAAGGCGATGCAGCGCCCGCGCGCGTCGCGGATCGGGAACATGATGCGGTTGCGGAACACGTCGTAGGGCCGTCCGCCCTTGTCGCTCTCGCGCGCCAGCCCGCAGGCGAGGATCATCCCGGGATCCACGCCCTTGCTAGTCAGGTGATCCCACAACCCCTGCCAGCCCTCGGGGGCAAAGCCGATCCCGAAGCGGTCCTGAACCTGCAGGTTCAGGCCGCGAACCGTGAGGTAGTCGCGCGCCGCGGCACCGGCCCCGCTGCGCAACTGCATCCCGAAGAAGCGCGCCGCCTGCTCCATCACCTCGGTCAGTTGCCCGCGCCGGTCGGCCTTTTCCTGCGCCTGCGGGTCGCGCTCGGGCATCTGCATCCCGGCCTCTGCGGCGAGGATGCGCACCGCCTCGATGAAATCGACGTTCTCGGTCTCGCGGACAAAGCTGATCGCGTCGCCCTTGGCGTGACAGCCGAAGCAGTAGTAGAATCCCTTGCGGTCATCGACGTGAAACGACGCGGTCTTTTCCTGGTGGAACGGGCACGGGGCCCACATGTCGCCCTTGGCCTGGTTGGATTTGCGGTTGTCCCACATCACCTTGCGGCCCACGACCTGTGACAGCGACAGGTGCGACCGTAATTCGTCGAGAAATCCCGGGGGCAGGCTCATGCCCCATATATCGGGCTGGGCGGGCCGTCTGTCCAGAGGCTCACTGTGTCTTGCACTGCGCGACCCATGCCCCGGCCACGTCCTTTTGCAGGTCTTCCTCGGGCAGGTCGTAGACCCAATCGACCAGGAGTTGCACAGCGGGCGCATACCCCTCTTGCGACGCATCCAGCCCGTTGTTGATCCCCGACTTCGCCGCGTCGGCCGACTGTCCGTCCCGCCGCGCCTCCACCGCCGCGGCGACGATCTCGCCGGTGGGTTCGCAGATCGGGTTCTGCGCGGTGGCGGCAAACGGCAACAGCGCGCACAGCGTCACAAGGCCCAAGGATATCATCCGCATCGGTCCGGTCTCCCTTCACAAACGGCGCGCAGGCTAGGCGATTCCGACGCGTTACGCCAGCAGGTTACGACAGATCGCCCGGTGCACGCGCCGGGTGGTTTGACACGGCTGACCAACCCGCGAGACGCAGCGCGCCTCATGTCCCGCGCCGGTCGGGCGGCATGCCCGCGCGCACCGCCGCCTCGCAGGCGGCGGCCAGCGCCTTGCGCCCCCCGGCCCCGTCGAGCGGGATCGGCGCATGGCACACCACGCGCACCCGTCCCTGCCGCACAGCCCCCAGAACCGCCAGCAGGTGGCCAGCAAACTCCATGTCGCCCCACCAGCCGTAGAGCCGCGGATCAGCGCCCTCGGGGGCCTCGTAGACCAGCGTCACCGGCTGCACCCGCGCGCCCTCCAGCCCGGCGTCGGGCTCGCAGAGCGCCTCGAACAGGGTCGATTTGAACGGGCGGACCCGCATCCCGTCGGTGCTCGTGCCCTCGGGAAAGAAAAGCAGCCGCTGCCCGGCGGCCAGCCGGTCCCGCAACAGCGCCGTATGCGCCCGCGCCGCGCGCGGGTCGCGCGTTATGAAAACAGTGCCGACAAGCCGCGCCAGAAAGCCGATGCCGGGCCAGCCCGCCACCTCGGACTTGGACACGAAATACACACGCTTGCGCGCGTTGAGCGCGAAGATGTCGAGCCACGAGACATGGTTGGCCACCACCGCGCCGGGGCCCCGCATGGACGCGCCCTCCACAACATGCGCGATCCCGAGGATCGCGAGGGTCCGGCGGCATACCCAGATGGTGATCGGCTGCGTCCACGGCCGCGCCACGCCGTGCAAGGGTCGCTCCGCCAGCCGCAGCACCAGCGTGGCGAGTACACCCGCCCCGATCACCAGCGCGATGCGCCCGCCGCGCCAGAGCACCCGCCGCCAGTGCCCCGGCGCGCGCCCGGTATCGGGCGGTGGCGTGGGCGACTGCCAGGTGACGCTCATCCCGCGCCCCCACGGGTGTAGATCGCGCGCTGCCGTTCACTCAGAAGCGCCGTATCCATCACCAGGCAGACGTCTGTCGTGTTGAAGGCGTGATCGACATAGGCCCCCTCGCCCACGCAGCCGCCCAGCCGCAGATAGGCCTTGATGAGCGGGGGCACCGCACGCATCGCGCCGGTGCGGTCGATCTCCGACTCCGGCACCAGATCCATCGGCTGAAAGCACTCGGGCCGCGCCCGCACTCGCAACGCGGGCGGCGCGAGATGCCGGTGATGCAACAGCGACAACGGCTGCGCCAGTGCCGCGACGTCGGTGCCATGAAAGCTCGCCACGCCGAACAGCACCTCGATCCCGTGGCGTTCGACATAGTGCGCCAGCCCCTGCCACAGGTGGTAGAGCGCCTCGCCGCCGCGATAGGGCCGTGCCACGCAGGAGCGGCCCAGCTCCAGCAACCGCCGGCCGCTCGCGCGCAACGGCGCAAGGTCGTATTCGTCCTCGGAGTAGAACTGCCCGGCGCGCGCCGCCCCCTCTTCGCGCAGCAGCCGGTAGACGCCCACCACCTCGCCGCCCCGGCGCAGGTCGCGCAGAAGCATGTGATCGAAGACCGGATCGAACCGGTCGCGCTCCAGCCGCGCGGCGTGATCGACCAGCGGGCCGTCGCCGCCCAGTTCCTCGACAAAGACCTCGTAGCGCAGCCGCTGCGCGGCCTCGATACCGGCGGCGTCATGCGCAAGCTCGACACGGAATCGGGGGGCGGGTGTGGTCATCGGCCTCGTCTCTGATGCGACTGCAAGGCTTCTACGCAGCCGCGCCTTCGGTTGCAACGTGACGCTGGCCCGCGCCCGGCGACCATGCTACCAAAGGTTGTTAACCCTTTGCTAACCGCAATTAGTGATCAAGGACCGGCAGCAGCGTCACGCGGTTGCCGTCGATCACAACCTTGCCCTCCTCGCGAAAGTTCACCGTGATGCGCCCGCCGATATTGGACTGCACCTGCCCCACCCCCCAATCGGGGCGCGCGGGGTTCTCCACCAGCATTCCCGGCTCCAGCAGCGCGTTCAGTTCTGTCATTTCCTGCCCCGATCCCGGCTGCCGCCATGCCACAGGATGATCCCGACTTCGCGGCCCTGACAGGCTCGCGCATCTGCCACGATCTCGCAAGCCCCGTCGGCGCGGCGCTCACCGGACTGGAGTTCCTGTCAGGCGCCTCGGGTGGGGCAAACCCGGACGAGATGGCGCTCTTGCGCGACAGCCTGACCGGCGCGCGCGCCACGCTTGAGATGCTGCGCCTCGCCTTCGGACACGCGGGCACGGGCGCGGCACTCGACGCCGCCACGCTCGGCACCACGGTGCGCGGCCACCTTGCCACGCGACCGCGACTGCGGCTCGATTGGGCGCTCGACGGCCCGCTCGGGCGGGCGGCGGCACAGCACGTGGCGCTGGCGATCTTGTGCGCGGTCCACGCGCTGCCGCGCGGTGGCACACTGACGGCGGCACTCGCCGGTGCGAGCAGCTTCGGCATCACCGCGACCGGCGAGGGCGATATCGCCGCCGAGTCCGCGCTCTGGGACGGGCTGGCGGGGCGCGCGACACTGCCCGCCCCCGATCCGCGACGGGTCGAATTCCACCTGCTGGCCGCCCGGATCGCGCGCGGCGATGCCCGGATCGACGTCACCCACGCCGCGCAAAGTGTCATGATCGTGCTCTTCCAGCCCGCGCTAGATTGATCTTCCCCGGTTTTTCCCGGTATTGAGGGGAAACCGCGAGATCATTCGAAAAGCGAGCGCCCGCCGACGTGACCAATCCCCGCCCCATCCGGACCGAGACGCAGGATTTCCAGCGTATCCGAACCGCCGCGCAACTCATCATGGCGTTTGCCGTGGTGCTGTTCCTACTGGTGCAGGCTCGGTTCCTGCTGATCTCGCTCGCCACCGCGATCATCCTGTTCAGCATCACCTCCGACGCGATCAACTCCATCGCGCGCATGCGCATCGGCCCGGCGCGCATCCCCAACTGGCTGGCAAGCATCACGGCGCTGGTGCTGATCTCCTCGGCGCTGCTCAGCCTGTCTGCAATCATCCTGTCGCAGGCCAACACGGTGCTCTCCACCACCATCGCCTATGCCGACCGCGCGCCCGAGGCGATTGCCGCCGCGGTGGCGTGGCTCGGGCCGCAGGCGGAAACGGCGGTGCGGCAGGCGGTGGCCACGTTCGACGTTGCGGGCTATCTGCGGACCATCGCGGGCCAAGCGGGCAGCCTGATGCAAGGCACGGTGCTTGTGATCCTCTTCGTGGGCTTCCTCTTCGCCGAGCGGGTGTGGTTCGATACCAAGCTCGAAAGCCTCCTGGGCGACAAGGCGCAGGCGGAGCGCACCGGGCGGATCATCGGCTCGATCATCCACCGGGTGAACCACTACCTGCTGGTCAAGACGCTGGTGAGCGCGGTGACCGGGCTGATGGCCTACGGTGTGGCGCGCTTTTTCGAGCTCGATCTCGCGGGGGCGCTCGGCATCCTGACCTTCGTGCTCAACTACATCCCCGCCATCGGCTCGATCGTGGCCACGGTGCTGGTGGCGCTGGTGGCCTTCGTGCAGTTGGGCGATGGCACCACGACGCTGGGCATATTCGCCATTATCGGCGCGATCCAGTTCCTCAACGGCAACGTGATCGACCCGATGCTGATGGGCCGCGCGCTCAGGGTGTCATCCTTTGGCATCATCATCAGCCTCGCCTTCTGGGGGGCGGTCTGGGGGATTCCGGGGATGTTCCTCGCGGTGCCGATCATGGTGGGCGCGATGATCGTGTTCAGCCACGTGCCGGGACTGCGCCCGATCGCGGTGCTTTTGTCGCGCGAGGGCCTGCCCGAGACCGAGGAAGAGCTCGACACCACCCGTCCCGCCGCCTGAGCGGGGGCCTGAATCGGTCATTTGGAGTTTGCCCCCGGCGCGTATCCAAGGGCGAAGCCCGCCGTGCCTCACCCGTCGAGGTGCAGGTAGACCCGCCGGTTCTGGCGGCCCTTCTTCTCGATCTTGCCCAGCCGCAGCGCCCCGATCTCGCCGGTGCGGGCCACGTGGGTGCCGCCGCAGGGCTGCAGATCGACCCGGTCCTCGCCCACGCCAATCCCGATCAGCCGCACCCGCCCGGCCCCGCGCGGCGGCGCGGCGGACATGGTCTTTACCAGGCCGGGGTTGGCGTCGAGTTCGGCATCGGTGATCCAGTCCTCGGTCACCGCCAGATCGCGATCCACCAGCATCGCGAGGTGCGCCTCCAGCGTCTCGCGGTCCTGCGGAGCCTCGGGCATATCGAAATCGAGCCGCGAGCGCGTCTCGCCCACCTGCCCACCGGTCACCGGCAGCGGGATCACCACCGACAGCAAGTGCAGGGCAGTGTGCATCCGCATGTGCCGGTGCCGCCGCTCCCACTCGAGCACCTGCGACACCTGCGCCCCCACCGGCGGCAGCGGCTGCGGCGCGCCGGGCACCAGCGCGATCGCGTCACCATCGGCCTTGACGGTCGTGGCCACCGGCAGGCTGCCGCCGTCCCAGTCGAGCCGCCCGCTGTCGCCGGGCTGTCCGCCGCCCGCAGGGTAGAACACCGTTTGGTCGAGCACCACGCCCCCCTCCGGCGTGTGCGCCACCACCCGCGCGACCGCCTCGGTCGCATAGGGATCGGTTCGAAACAGCATCCCGGTCATCGCCCGCCTCCGTCGCCGTCACCGCCCTCGAAATCGGCCTCGGTCAACTGCACCGGCGCGCTGCTCGGCGGCTGGGGCGCGGCGGCCTCAGGCTCGCCCCCTGCCCCGCCCGCGGGCATGCCGTTGCGAAACCAAACGTCCTGCTGCGGGAAGGGAATCTCGATGCCTTCCTCGACGAAGCGCCGCGCGATCTCGTGGTTCATGTCGGAATGCACATTCATCACCCAGTTCACATCGCGCAAGATGGCGCGGATCTCGAAATCGAGCGAGCTCGCCCCGAAGCCGCGGAACACGATATTCGGCGCCGGGTTCATCAGCACCATGGGGTGATCTTCGGCCACCTCCTGCAGGATCTTCTCGACCTTGCGGGTATCGGAGCCATAGGCCACGCCCACCGGCACGATCACCCGGCCCACGGTGTTGCCGCGGGTATAGTTGGTGACCGTGCCGCTGACGAAATCGGCATTGGGCACGATCACGTCGGTGCGGTCGAAGGTCTCGATCCGGGTGGAGCGCACCGAGATCGATTTGACATAGCCGTGCTTACCGCCCACCTCGATCCAGTCACCCTCGGAAATCGGCCGCTCGATCAGCAGGATGATCCCGGAGACGAAATTCGACACGATGTTCTGAAGGCCGAAACCGATCCCCACCGACAGCGCCCCGGCGACGATGGCGAGCGAGCTGAGGTCGATCCCCGCGCTGGTGATCGCGATTACCGCGGCGAGGAAAATCCCGACATAGCCCACCCCCGACACGATCGCGTTGCGCCCGCCGGTATCGAGCTTGGTCTTGGGCAAAATCGTGTTCCTGAGCGCCCCCTGCAACAGCCGCGTTACCACGTATCCCACCGCGAAGACGGCGGCGAAGGTCAGAAAAACCGTTGGCGATATCTGCACGCCGCCCAGGCTCATCCCCTGCGTGAACCGCGTCCAGAACTCCATGAGCTGCGCCGTGCGCGCACCCCAGATCAGCGCGAATCCCGGCACCGAGACGATCACCAGTGCAAAACCCGCCAGCACCGGCACCAGCGAGTCGGCAGCGCCGTCGCGATTGCCCGTCACCATCACGTAAAGCTCGGTCAAGAGCCGCTGCACGATCACCAGAGCCGCCAGCAGCAGGAGCGACAGCGCCGTTGGCAACATCAGCGCCTGCGCCGCCTTGACATAGCCCACCGTCGCCAGCAGCGGCCCGATCACCGCCACCGCCAGCAGTACGCGGCCAATGAGCCGCGTCACCCGGCCAGAGAACCCGGCCTCGCCGTCGTTCTCGTCGGCACAGGCGCGGCTGTGTAGAGCCAGTAACGCGGCCAGCCGCCACAGCAGGAGCCCGGTCAGCACCAGTACCGGGAAGATCACCACATTGGTGGCCGCCTCGCTCCAGTCAGCGCCCTCGGCCACCGTCTGCAAAAAGTAGAAGGCCGCCACCACCAGCCCCAGCATCGCCCCATAGAGCCGCCCCGAATAGCGGCAACGGTCGTCGAGCTGCAGCACCGGGCCGCGTGGTTCGTGGCGCGGGAACACCCGCTGCGCCAGCCAGCGCGCCAGCAGCAGGATCAAGGCTGCGGGCAAGAGCGCGTCGAGCAGCATCTCGCCGCGTACGCCCACCATCCCCGAGACCAAAGCCGCACGCACCAGCGCGTAAACGCCGGCATAAGGCAGCAACCACTCGCCCAGCGACGCGCCGAAACTCGCAATCCAGTGCCCCGCGCTGGGGTTCTCGCCCACCAGTCGCTGCATCAACCGCACGGACCAGCGCCGCCCCCGCGCCAGCAGCACCAACCCGGCCAGCACGAGAACAAGGATTATCGGCAGGTTGTCCTTGAGGATCGTGCGCTCGATCGGGCTCTGCCACGAACGGAGCACCTCGCCGCTCACGTCGCCCGCCAGCCGGTAGAGCGCGCGCAGCGCATCGGGCCAGTGCAGCGGGTTCACGGGCATCGGCCCGATGCGCAACAATTCCGCCGTCTCGCGCTCGCGGATGGTCTGGTCAATCCCGGTGATGAGCCCGTCGGCCCGGCTGCGGGCCAGTTCGGCCGTGCGCACCGGCGCCTCGATCCGCGCCAAACGTCGCTCCAGCTCTTCGCGCTGCGCGGCGATCTCGTTGGGCTCGTTGCCGTCCTCGGGCGGCGGTCCGAGCGCATCGAGCTGGTCGCGCACGGTCTTGATCGCGGTGGCGTTGGCGCCCTGCGCCTCGGTGAATTGCTGGCGGAAATCGGCGACCTGCGCGCGCAAATCCTCCAGCACGGGGGTGGCCACCTCGCCGCCGTCGAGCGCCTCTTCGACCCGCGCGGCAAGCTCCTCCCATGCCGCGAAATCCGGCCCGTTCAACACCTGCTGCGCCTGCGCAGTGGCGGTCAGCGGCGCTGGCCCCGAAAGACCCATCAGCGCCGTGCCCAGCGCCACCCAGAGCGCGACGAGAAGCGTCCTCATTCGACGAACACACCCGGGATCGAGCGCGGTGCCTCGGTCAGCCAGCCGGGCACCGGCAGGCCCTTGCCGCGCAGGAACTCGGGGTTGTAGAGCTTGGATTGATAGCGGTTTCCGAAGTCGCACAACACGGTGACGATGGTATGCCCCGGCCCCATCTCGCGCGCCATGTGCATGGCCCCGGCGATGTTCACGCCGGTCGAGCCGCCCATGCACAGCCCCTCCTCCGCCAGCAGGTCAAAGACGATGGGCAGCGCCTCGGCGTCCGGAACCCGGCAGGTGAAATCGGGGGTAAATCCTTCGAGGTTGGCGGTGATCCGCCCTTGTCCGATCCCCTCGGTGATCGAGTCGCCGGGGTTCTCCTCGCCGGTGTAGATCTTGTAGAGGCCCGCGCCCTCCGGGTCGGCGAGGCCGATCTTGACGCCCTTGTCCTGCAGCGCCTCGGCCACCCCCGCCAACGTGCCACCCGAGCCCACCGCGCAGATGAAGCCATCGACGCGGCCGCCGGTCTGCTCCCATATCTCGGGGCCGGTGGTCTCGGCATGCGCCTGCCGGTTGGCCACGTTGTCGAACTGGTTGGCCCAGATCGCGCCTTTGGCCTCGGTTTGCGCAAGTTCCTCGGCCAGGCGGCCCGAATAGCGCACGTAGTTGTTGGGGTTCTTGTAGGGGGCGGCGGGCACCTGCACCAGCTCGGCCCCGGCAAGGCGCAGCATGTCCTTCTTTTCCTGGCTCTGCGTCTCGGGGATCACGATGACGGTGCGAAACCCCATCGACGCGCCAACCAGCGCGAGGCCGATGCCGGTATTGCCCGCCGTGCCCTCGACGATGGTGCCGCCCGGCGCGAGCGCGCCGCGCGCCACCGCGTCGCGGATGATGTAGAGCGCGGCGCGATCCTTGACCGATTGTCCGGGATTGAGAAATTCGCACTTGCCCCAGATCTCGCACCCGGTCTCTTCGCTCGCGCGCCTGAGCCGGATGAGAGGGGTATTGCCGACCGCGTCGGCGAGGTTGCGTGCCATGCGCATCCCGATCGCTCCTGTCCTGATGTCCCGCGTCTCAGGTGTAGGGCCTGCGCGGGGGGAACTCAACCCGCCGCCCGCAGGCGTGCACGCTCCCGCTCAAGCCACAGAAGGCTCAAGACCAGCGGCCCGTTATTGGCCTCGCCGCTCTCCACCAGACCCATCGCGCGGTCGAATCCGATGACGTGGGTGCGGATATCCTCGTTCTCCGTGGCCAACCCGCCGCGCCCCTGCCGGGCCTCGGGCAGATCGCAAAGGCCGACGAAAAGGTGAAAGAATTCCGTGGAATAGCCGGGGGTGCAGTAATGGCTGGAAATCTGCTCCAGCCCGCGCAGCTCCAGTCCTGCCTCCTCGATGCATTCGCGCCGGGCAGTCTCTTCGGGGGTTTCGCCGCCATCCACGCGGCCCGCCACCGGCTCGAGCATCCACGGCAGCGGATCGCCACGCCCGTAAGGGCCCATGCGGAACTGCTCGACCAACAGCACCCGGTCGCGCGCCGGATCGTAGGGCAGCACCAGCGCCGCGTCGGTCGCCACGAAAACGTCGCGCGAGACCTGCGGGCTCTGCCCGCCGTCAAAGCGCGGATGACGCAGGCCGTAACGGCGGGTAAGAAAGAACCCGTCATGCGTGATCTCGACGCTTTCCTCCGCGACAGCAACGCGCGGCATGTCGCTGCGCAGACCCGCTGGCGCAGGGGCCGCCCGCGCCGCCATCCGCGCCCAAGCCCGCGAGAGGATCATCGCGCGGCGCGCGGCCATCTCTTCTGCCGGGACACCGCGATCGTGACCGCGCATCACCTCCGGCTCGGCCTCGTGCCGCAGCGCCGAAGGCACGTCCGGGCCCAGCACCGCCGCGATATACCCTTCCCGCGTCTGCGTATCGCTCACGACCACCGCCGCTCGGCCCATTCCGCGATGGCCCCCGTAAGGAACCCGCCCGCCAGCAGCACGCCGATCAGCGTGCCGTCGAGCATCACCAGCCCGTATTCCGTGGCAAGCTCGAACATCTCGGTGAGCCCATTCATGAACCCTGTAATGCGCCCGTCGAGCGCAAGCCGCAGCATCTCGTTGAAACTTTGGACAAACAACGCCCAGAACACCAGGGCGGCCATGCCCGTTAGCCCGGCGCTGATGCCGGTAGCATAGCCGAATCCCAACCTCCGCCCGGTCACCCGCCAACCGCAGAGAAGGCCAAGCACCACGTTGACATAATTGAACCAGCCGAAATCGGTGCCCTCTTCCATCAGCGGGCGAAACAGCTCGGACCCGATCCAGCCCAGCGCCCCCAGCCCGAACGCGGCCATCAGCTTGCCAGAGGTGGGCATGGTGTCGGTAACGGGCATTCAGCCGGGCCTTGCGAGGGTTATCTGCGTAACATCGCAACTACCGCCTTTGAACGCGGCCGCGCAAGAGGCAAGGTAGAACTCCCACATCCGACGGAACCGCGCGTCAAAGCCCTGCGCGGCGATCTCTGGCCAGTGCGCGTCGAACCGCGCGTGCCAGCGCCGGAGCGTCTCGGAGTAGCTCTGGCCAAACTCGCGCGATCCCAGCACTCTGAGCCCCGCGCGCCGAACCTGCTCGCGCAGCACCGCGGGCCCGGGTAGCATCCCGCCGGGAAAGATATATTTCTGGATGAAATCCACGTCCCGCCGATAGCTCTCGAAGCGGCGGTCCTCGACGGTGATGATCTGGAGCGCGGCGCGCGCGCGCGGCTTGAGCCGGTCGCGCAGGGTGTCGAAGAACACCGGCCAGTAGCGCTCGCCCACCGCCTCGAACATCTCGATGCTGGCGACACCGTCAAAGCGGCCCCGCTCGTCGCGATAGTCCTGGAGCTTCAGCTCCACCCGGTCCGCAAGCCCCGCCCGCGCGACCCGCTCGCGCGCATGGGCAAGCTGCGCCGGGCTGATCGTCAGCCCGGTCACCCGCAGCCCCCGCTCTGCGGCGGCATATTCGGCGAATCCCCCCCAGCCGCAGCCGATCTCCAGCACGTGATCGCCGGGCTTCACGCCCATTGCATCGACGAGCGCGCGATACTTGGCGGTCTGCGCCCCCTCCAGGCTGTCGGCCCCGGTCTCGAACAGCGCGCTCGAATAGGTCATCGTCCCGTCGAGCCACTGCGCGTAGAACTCATTGCCCAGATCGTAGTGATACTCGATGTTGCGCCGCGCCTGGCTCTTCGAATTGCGTTTGAACCAGAAGCGGATGCGCTCGTAGATTTGCGCAAGCTTCTGCCCCGGATAGCCGTCGTAGATGCCGTCATTGTCGTCGTTGAGCAGGTCTAGAAAGGCCTGTAGGTCCGGCGTCGACCACGCGCCGTCGAGATAGGCCTCGCAAAAGCCCAGATAACCCTCGCGCACCAGACGCGCGAACACCTCGCGGTCGTGTATATCGATGCGCGCCTCGATGCCCGGCTCCGCACCCTCGGCGCGAAACAGCCGCCCGTCGGGCAGGCAGATATCCAGCCTCCCGGCGCGCATCCCCTGCGCCACGTTGTAACAGCGCGCGAAATAGCGCGGCAGCCCGCTCTCGCCCGCGATACTGCGGCGCGGCGTCTCCGCACTTGCCAGCCGGGTCTCGTTCGGCATGTCCTTCATCATCAGAACTCCCTTGCCTCATAGGCCGCAAGGGCCCGTTTGCGCCCCTCGGCCAGACCGATCAGCGGGGCGGGGTATGGATCGTCGGGGGAGAGCCCCCAGCGTCGTGGAATCGCATCGAAATAACTCAGCGCCGTGGTCGGCGGCCGCGCCTGCGCCTCGGCGATCCAGGCTCGGGCATAGCCGCCCTGGGGATCGAATTTCGCCAGTTGCGTCTCGGGGTTGAAGATGCGGAAATAGGGCGCGGCGTCCGGCCCGCAGCCGGCGGTCCATTGCCAGCCCATCGCGTTCGACGCCGGGTCCCAGTCCGTCAGGCACTCGGCGAACCAGTCCATCCCCACCCGCCAGTGCACCATCATGTGCTTGGTCAGATACGAGGCCACGTTCATCCGCGCGCGGTTGTGCATCCGGCCCGTCACATACATCTCGCGCATAGCCGCATCGACAAAGGGGATGCCGGTGCGCCCCTGCTTCCAGCGCAGCACGTCCGCCGCGCGCCCCTTGGTCCACGCAAACGCGTCCCAGCCCTCGCGCCAGTTGCGGCTCAGGATCTGCGGCGTGTGATACATCAGGTGATAGGCAAACTCGCGCCAGACCAGCTCCTTTAGCCAGTGCTCGGCCCCGCGCTTGCCCTCGTGCTGCGCCCGCAACCCGGCGTGCCAGCACTGCCGGGGCGAGATTTCGCCATAGGTCAGGTTCTCCGACAGGTTCGAGGTACCAGAAACGGCGGGGTTGTTGCGCGCGTCCTTGTAGGGGCCGATGGTCTCGGCCACGAAGACACCGAGCCGCCTCTGCGCCGCCTGCTCGCCCACGCATTGATGGGGCAGGCAGACCTCCGCGCCACGATCCATCGCGGCCCCCATCCGCCAGTCCGCCAGCGCATCGCTTGCGGCCCACGCCTCGGGTGCGGGGATGCGCGCGGGCCCAGGTGCAGGCTCGGGCACCTCGCGATCCTTCACCGCGCGCCACATCGGGCTGTAGACCTTGTAGAAACCGCCGGTGCCTGTCTCGACCGTCCACGGCTCGAACAGCAGGTGGGAATTGTGGATGTGCGCCTCCACGCCGCGCGCCTTCAGCATCGCCTCGATCGCGCCATCGCGCACGATGGAATCGGGATCGTAGAGCCGCGACCAATGCACCGCGCCCGCGCCCGTCTCCGCCACCAGCGCCGCGATCACCTCGGCTGCATCGCCGTGCCGCAGGATCAGCCGGCTGCCGCGCGCCTCCAGGTCGCGCGCCAGCGATGCCACCGACAGGCCCAACCGCCATTTCGGCGCGGCCCCCAATGAGGCCACGCTGTCGTCATGGATGAAAACGGGTATCACCGGCCCGCCAGCCGCGCAGGCGGCGCGCAGCGCGGGATTGTCCGAAAGCCGCAGATCGCGCCGCAGCCACACTATTACCGGTCTTTGATCGGACATCCCCTGCCTCGTGTTTTCGTTGTGTTACGCAACGAGCTGGGGAGCGGATCAAAGAATGTCGTCGAGCGCGGTCATCAGCCGCTCCACCTCGTCGCCGCTCGTGTAATGTACGAAACTCAGCCGCAAGACGCCGTGGGCGGGGTCGATGCCCATCGCCTCGAGCGGGCGATGCGCGTAGAAATCCCCGCCCCCCGCCATGATGCCACGTTGGGCCAGATCGGCGGCGGCCTCGGCGCCGGGCCGGTCGAGCGCCAGCGCCACCGTCGGCGCGCGCGCGGTGGCGTCGGAAGGGCCGATCAGGCGCACGCGGTTGCGGTCCTTCAGGTGATCCAGCAGCGGCTGCAACAGCGTGGTCTCGTGGGTGCGCATCGCCTCGTGTACACCCGCGTTGCGCGCCGCCGGATCGCCCGCGATGCCGTGATGGGTGGCCAGCGTGTCGATATAGTCGGCGATGCCCGCACAGGCCGCTACCTGCGCGTGGTCGGGGCCCGCCGGCGTAAACCGTTTGTAGAGCGTGTCGGCGTTGAAATGATGCGCCTGGTTGGGCAGCATCCGCGCCACCTCTTGGCGAATGACCATGATGCCCTGGTGCGGCCCGTAGGTCTTGTAGGCCGAGAAGAGATAGATATCGGGGCCCAACCGCCCTACTTCCGGCAGGCCGTGGGGCGCATAGCTCACGCCGTCCACGCAAACGAACGCGCCCGCCGCATGCGCCAGCGCGGTGATCTCCACCACCGGGTTCACTGCGCCGACCACGTTCGAGCAATGCGGGAAACACACCAGCCGCACCCGCTCGTCCAGCAGCGCATCGAGATCGGCGGGGTCGAGCAGCCCGGTGCCGGGGTCGATCTTCCACTCGCGGATCTCGATCCCCTCGTCGGCCAGCCGCCGCCACGGGCCGGAATTGGCCTCGTGGTCCTGATCGGTAACGACGATCGCTTCGCCGGGGCGCATCCACTGCCGGAACGCCTGCGCGAGAACATAGGTGTTCTGCGTGGTCGAGGGGCCGAAACTCACTTCGTCCGTGGCCACACCCATCATCGCGGCCAGCCTCTGCCTCGCCTCGTCCATCTCCTCTCCCGCCAGACGGCTCGCCTCATAGGGGCCGTAGGGCTGGACCTTGCGTTGCCGGTAATACCGCTCCAGCCGCGCGATGACCGGCGCGCAGGTATAGGAACCGCCCGCGTTCTCGAAAAACGCCTGCCCGGCCAGCGTCGGCTCGGCAAAGGCCGGAAACTGCGCGCGCACGAAATCGTTGTCCAGTATCACTGGCCATCTCCCCCTTGGTTTTTCCCATCATTTGCGGGCACCAAACAGCAAAGCCCCCCGGCGCGCAAGCACCGGGGGGCCTCTGGTTTTAAGTTCCGGGTCGCGCTCAGCGCTTCTCGGCGGCAAGCCCTTTCCAGATCATCACGCAAATTGCCAGCAGAATGATCGTGAACGGCAGGCCTGTGGATATCACCATCGCCTGCAGCGATGTCAAACCACCGCCGAGCAGCAGCGCAATCGCCACCAGCCCTTCGAAGGTGCACCAGAACACACGCTGCGACACCGGAGCGTCGACCTTGCCGCCCGCCGTGATCGTGTCGATCACGAGCGAGCCACTATCCGACGAGGTGACGAAGAACACGATCACCAGCACGATGCCGATGGTCGAGGTGATCGCCGCCAGCGGCAGCGACTCGAGCATGGCAAAGAGCGACAGCGGCGGGTTGTAGCTGTCGATCACCTGCGCCTTGACGGCACTGGTTTCGGGGTTGGCGATGATGTCGTTGATCGCGGCCCCGCCGAACACGGCCATCCAGAACACGCAAACCAGCGACGGGATGATGAGCACGCAGGTGATGAACTCGCGCACCGTGCGACCACGGCTGACGCGCGCGATGAACATGCCGACGAAGGGTGACCAGGAAATCCACCACGCCCAGTAGAACGCGGTCCAGCCCTGCATGTAGCCCGTGTCCTCGCGGCCGACCGGGTTCGAAAGCGGGATGACCTCCTTGAAATAGGCGCCGATACCCTTGAAGAACTCGGTCATGATGCTGGCCGCACCGGCGGCGAACACCACGAAGAGCAACAGCGCCAGCGCGATTACCATGTTGATTTCCGACAGCACCTTGACGCCGCCGTCGAGCCCGCGCAGCACCGAAATGAGCGCAATCGCCGTGATGCCGATGATCAGGATCACCTGAGTCGTCACCCCTTCGGGGATGCCATAGACATAGTTCAGCCCGGCATTGGCCTGCTGCGCGCCCAGACCCAGCGATGTGGCAAGGCCAAAGAGCGTGGCAAACACCGCCAGCGTGTCGATGATGTGGCCGGTCCAGCCCCAGACCCGGTCGCCCAGGATCGGGTAGAAGGCCGAGCGGATGGTGAGCGGCAGGCCCTTGTTATAGCTGAATAGCGCCAGCGCCAGCGCCACCACGGCATAGATCGCCCAAGGGTGCAGCGCCCAGTGATAGGAGGTAGCGGCCAGCGCCATGCGCCGCGCTTCGGCGATGTTCTCCTCGATGAGTACGCCGTCCTCGGTGAATGGCCGCACCGCGCCCAGCGGCTCGTCGCCCCAGGGCGTGCCGAAGTAATAGGCGGGTTCCAGAACGCCGAAGAACATCAGCCCGATGCCCATACCGGCGGCAAACAGCATCGCGAACCAGCCCAGATAGCCGTAATCCGGCGTCGCCTCTGAGCCGCCGAGACGGATCGAGCCATAGGGCGTCACGATCAGCAGCAGGCAGAAGATGACGAAGATATTGGCCGCCGACAGGAAGAACCAGTCGAAGGTCGTGGTCAGCGCCGGACGCAGCCAGCCGAAGAAATCCGCCGCTTGCTGCGGCGCGATCAGCGCATAGGCGACGAAGGCGATGACAACCAGCCCCGAGATCACGAAGACCGGGTTGTGAATGTCGAGCCCGAATGGCCCGATCTTCGTTTGAATGTTGTCCTGACCGATCTTGTAATCGGTGTCGATGATATCCGCTGCGCCCTCCGGCGCGGGGATACCCTGAATATCGGAGTCGTCTGACATCCGTGTCCCTCCTGTTTTGCCGACGGCATTCGGGGCTCCTTTGCGGGGCCTAACCCTTGCCCGGTGCCGCCGGGTTTTCCCTGTTCCAGCGGCAACGAGACTGCCGCCGCCGGACATTTCTGCCGCCCGAAAAGACGGTCCACGCGTGGCATCAGGGTAACGCGGCATTTACGCGGCCTTCAACCGGGTGCGGTGAGAATCATTCCGAAAACGACATGCGCGCTCAGCGATGACGGTTTTGAACCGCCTCTGCCCGCGCCCTGAAATGCGCCAGCACGTGCAGCCGGATCGCCGAGGCAAGCCCGGTTCCCGGGTCGCGAGCGGCGTCTATCTCGGCTGCGAGCGCGTTGAGCGCGCGGCCCTCGGCGCGCGCGATCTCGCGGAACGCCTGCCAGAACGGCTCTTCCAGCGACACGCTCGTGCGGTGCCCCTGGAGCGTGAGCGATCGCTTGACGGGGCGCGCGCTCATCGGGCGTGGGGGATAGGGGCGCCGCCCCCGTCGCGCCTCCGCGCGACTCCCCCGGGATATTTGAGCCAGGATGAAGCGCGCATCACTCTTCCTCGCGCCTGTGCAGGTCCAGCACGTGGCGGGCCTTCTCGGCCTCGGCCTCTTCGCGGGCCTTCTGCGCCTTGGTGCGCCCGAAACGCGCCGCGTTCTCGTCGGCACGGGCCTTTTTCGCCGCCCGCGCCTTATGCTTGCGTATCCGGTTGAGGTTGACCGGGGTGTCGCTCATCTCGGGCCGATCATGTCCTCGGGGCGCACCACGCGGTCGAAGGTCTCGCCATCGACGAAGCCAAGATTGATCGCCTCTTCCCTGAGCGTCGTGCCGTTGCGGTGCGCGGTCTTGGCCACCTTGGTGGCGTTGTCATAGCCGATGGTGGGCGCCAGCGCCGTGACCAGCATGAGCGATTCCTTCATCAGCTTCTCGATGCGGTCCTCGTTGGCCGCGATGCCAGTGAGCATCCGCTCGGTGAAGCTCGCCGTGGCGTCACCCAGAAGCTGGATGGACTGCAATAGGTTGTAGGCCATCATCGGGTTGTAGACGTTCAGTTCGAAATGACCCTGCGATCCGGCGAACTTGATCGCCGCGTCGTTGCCCATCACGTGAGCCGCCACCTGCGTCAGTGCCTCGGCCTGCGTCGGGTTGACCTTGCCGGGCATGATGCTGCTGCCCGGCTCGTTCTCCGGCAGGATCAATTCGCCCAGACCCGAGCGCGGGCCGCTCCCGAGAAAACGGATATCGTTCGCGATCTTGTAGCACGACCCCGCCACCGTCGCGAGCGCGCCGGACAGGAACACCATCGCGTCATGGGCCGCCAGAGCCTCGAACTTGTTGGGCGCGGTGACGAAAGGCAGGCCGGTGATCTCCGCCATGTTGGCCGCAACCGTCTCGCCCCAGCCGGGCGCGGTGTTGAGCCCGGTGCCCACGGCGGTGCCGCCCTGCGCCAGCTCGTATATGCCGGGAAGGCAGGCCTTGACGCGAGAGATGCCCATCCGGACCTGATGCGCGTAGCCGGAGAATTCCTGCCCCAGCGTCAGCGGCGTGGCGTCCTGCGTATGGGTGCGGCCGATCTTGATGATGTCGCGGAACTCGTGGGATTTCGCCTCGAGCCCCGCCGCCAGCGCCTCCAGCCCCGGCAACGCGACGTCGCGCACGCTCATCGCGGCGGCGATATGCATGGCCGTGGGAAAGGTGTCGTTGGAGGACTGCCCCATGTTGCAGTGATCGTTGGGGTGCACCGGGTCCTTCGATCCGATCTCGCCGCCGAGAATCTCGATGGCGCGGTTGGCGATCACCTCGTTTGCGTTCATGTTGGATTGCGTGCCAGAGCCGGTCTGCCAGACGACCAGCGGGAAATGGTCGTCGAGATCGCCCGAGATCACCTCGCCCGCCGCCGCGATGATCGCGTCGGCGATCCGCGGGTCGAGCTTGCCGGATGCTTTGTTGGCCTGCGCGCAGGCTTTCTTGATGACGCCCAGCGCGCGCACGATGGCCACCGGCTGCCGCTCCCAGCCGATCGGGAAATTCATCAGGCTGCGCTGCGTCTGCGCGCCCCAATACTTGTCGGTGGGCACCTCAAGCGGGCCGAAACTGTCGGATTCGGTGCGGGTGGCGGTCATGGCGGGCCTCCTTGGCAGTTTCTCCCGTTCATACCGCAGGTGCCGGAAAGATCAATGCTGTATACGACGGGATACCAAGGCCCGCCCCGCTCGTGACCCGCTACTTGCGGAACTTGTCGAGGCTCACGACCTCGCCGGTCTCCTCCTGCGCGCCGCCCGCACCGTCCATCTCTTCGAAGGGGGCGCCGTCGTCCTCGTCCTCGTCATCGTCGCTGTCCTGCGTTTCGAACCGCAGGCCGAACTCGACCGACGGGTCAACGAAGGTGCGGATCGCCTCGTAAGGCACATAAAGCCGCTCGGGCGCTTCGCCGAAATTGAGCGTCACGCCGAAACCGTCGTCGCTGACCTCAAGCGCCTCGAACCAGTGCTGCATGACCACCGTCATCTCTGACGGGTAGCGCTCGCGCAGCCAGTCGGCCAGCTCGGCATCGGGATGTGTGGTGTCGAAGGTGATGAAGAAATGGTGCGCCCCCGGCAGCCCATTCTCGGCCACGTCCGTCAGAACCTCCTGGATGAGGCCACGCATCGCGCGATGCATCAGGGTTCCGTAATCGATGGAGCGGGTCATTCCTTACCTCGAACAAGATCGACACTGTCAGCATAGGGGATTCGGATCGAAACGAAAGAGCCTGCGAGCAAGCCTCAGATCAAAACATGTCCCGCCGCCGCGAGCGCCGCCATCAGCGCCAGGACGCGGCCCATCGGCACCCGCACCCACAGAAGCAGCACCGCCGCCAGTACCGTCAGCCCCAAGCCAGTCCAGGACACGGTCCCCCAGACCGGCACCGGACCGACCGGGCTCTCTCGCAATTTCCCGAACACCACGTGCAATGCGAACCACAGCGACAGGTTGAGGATCACCCCCACCACGGCCGCCGATATTCCCGCCAGCGCCCCCTTGAGCCGGGGCCGCGCGAGGATCGCCTCGACATAAGGCGCACCGGTGAAAATCCACAGGAAACAGGGCACGAAGGTCACCCACAGGGTGAGCAGCGCGGCCACCAGCGCGAGCCCTGCCCCCCCGGCCTGCCAGCCTGCCAGAAGGCCGACGAACTCGGTCACCAGGATCAGCGGGCCGGGCGTGGTCTCGGCGAGGCCAAGCGCGTCGATCATCTGCGCGGCGGTGATCCAGCCCTTGGCGCTCACCACCGTGTCGGCCATGTAAGCCAGCACCGCGTAGGCACCGCCGAAGGTGACCACCGCCAGTTTCGAGAAGAACAGCGCCAGATCGGTGAGGAACGCAGCCCCCGCGCCCCAGGCCACCAGCACCGGCGCCGCCCAGAGCGCGCCCCATATGAGCGCCGTGCGCAGCGTGTCTGCGGGCCGCACCGCCGTCCCCACGGGCGCGGGCGCGGGCGGCGTGTTGCGGCTCTGCCAATATCCCCAGAGCGCCGCCGCCGCGATGATCGCCGGGAACGGCACGCCAAGCGCAAACATCGCGACGAATGCCAGCCCCGCCACAACCCAGTGGCCGGGCGTGGCCAGCGCCTTGCGCGCGATCCGCAAGAGTGCCTGCACCACGATTGCCACCACCGCCGCCTTGACGCCGAGGAAGGCCGCCTGCACCAGCGGCACGCCACCCCAGATGGCATAGCCATAGCCGAGACCGAGAATTACCGCCGCGCCGGGCAGCACGAAGAGCAGCCCGGCGATCAGCCCGCCCGGCACGCCCCTCTGTCGCCAGCCCGCATAGGTGGCAAGTTGCATCGCCTCGGGCCCCGGCAACAGCATGCAAAAGGACAGCGCGCCGAGAAACTGGTTTTCCGACATCCAGCCGCGCCGCGTCACCAACTCATCATGCATCACCGAGATCTGCGCCGCCGGCCCGCCGAAACTCAGCAGGCCGATCCGCGCGAAGCTGCGCAACAGATCGGGAAAGGTTGGCGCGCCCATGCGTCCTTGTGGCGCGCGACACGCATCGGGACAAGCGACATTTGAATGAAAGTGCAGGCTTCTGTTGCCAGGTGCCTGCGAACCCCGCCTTACCTTGCTAGAGGCAAGGGCTTAAGTTTCGGTTTGGTTACTGCTTACGCAGCAACGGCCACCGGAGCACGGTTGTCATTTGCAACTGTACGTTTCGGACCGATAACGGTGGTACCTCACCGGGACAAAGCATAACCCCTTTAGACGTTCGTCGATCCTGTTTCGGCCCCATGATCCCCAAATGAAGGATTATTGGTGGAGCCGCCGGGTACCGCCCCCGGGTCCGATCCGCTTATTACGAGCGCGTTTATGTCCATAGTCCCCGTTGCCGGGAACACCCCGAATATAGGAGCTTTGCGAGCGTTTGCCTAGGGGGGCGGCACCTGCCTCCCGCGATTTGTACGCGATAGGGCCGGGCGGGGGCTTGGCCGGCGGCGGTGAAAGCGTTTTTCAGCAGCCGGTCTAGGTGTCGCGCACCGCGCCGGTGGCCAGCACGTCGCCTGTGGGTGCGCCGGTGGGCGATCCGCCCGAGGGCTCGTCAGAGACCGCGAGGACGGCACCGGGCAGGCGCGGGCGCAGGGCGTCGGGCACCGGGATCGACCCGCGCCGGTCCTCGGGCAGAACACCGAGCGAGACCGGCGCCGCCTCTCCGGCAATGAGCCACAGTTCCAGCGCGCGGCCCGGCGCGGGCGCACCCGCCGCACGGTCGATCAAAAGGGTGCCGGTCGCGGCGTCATAGACGGCATCGACCACCAGGCTGCGATCCTCCGCGGCCACCTCGGCGCGGTAGAGCGCCTCGGCGGGCGCTTGCGGCGGCGCACCCCAGTCGCCACCGGTAACGAGCGCCAGGACCAGCACCGCCGCAGCCGCAAGGCCGCCGCCCCAGAGCGCCAGCCGCCGCATCCAGCCGGCGCGGGGCCGGGCGTCAGGAAATAGCCCTGCCTCGATCCGCTGCCAGACATGGGCGGGCGGGGCCTGCGGCGCGATCTCGTCGGTCATGTCGGCGAAATCCGTGGCCCATTGCGCGTAGGCGGCGCGCAGGTCCGGGTCGCGCACCATGCGCGCCTCGAACGCCGCCGCCTCCTCTGCCGAAAGCAGGCCGAGCGCGTATTCGCCCGCGAGGATGTGGTCCTCGTCCCGGTCTGGCTGGTCCTGATCGCTCATCGCGACAGACACTCCTTCAGCTTCAAGAGGCTGCGGCGCAGCCATGTTCGCATCGTGTTGAGCGGCACGTCGAACCGCGCCGCGAGATCGGCATAGGTCTCGCCGTCGAGATAGGCACGGCGCACGGCCTCGGCACGCGGCGCGGCCAACTCCTCCATGCACGCGTCGAGCCGCCGCCGCTCGGAGGCGGCGATGGCCTGCGTCTCGGGCCCTGCCCCGGTGTCGGCGATCCGGTCTTCGAGCACGTCGGTCGTCCCGGCCCGGCGCAGCTTGCGCAGGCGGTCGACGGCGCTGTTGCGCGCGATCGTTATCAGCCAGGTCATGGGGCTCAGCCCGTTGACATTGTAACGCGCGGCATTGTGCCAGATCTTGACGTAGATTTCCTGCAACACATCCTCGGCCTCCGCGCGGTCATTCAACACACGCAGGGCAACGCCCAGGAGTTTCGCCGACGTGGCGTCATAGAGTGCCTTGAACGCTGTCCGGTCCCCTTGCGCGGCGCGCAGGATGTACCGTTCTATGTCGTCGCGCGTCGCCATATGCTCGCCACTGTCCCGTTCGCACGCCATCCTAGCACGAAAGGCCGGTATGACCAGTGCGGACGAACCATGAGGCCAACCCGATCTTGACCCTTCCCCTTGCCCTTCCACGCGATATGTTGCACCACGACACCAATGAAACAGCGACCCTATCGAAGGACCGGCGAATTGGCTGACGGCACGATTGACATCAACGCGAAACCGACCGAGGAAATCGCCGTGCGCGAGGTTTTCGGCATCGACACAGACATGATCGTGAAGGGCTTTGCCGAGCGCAGCGAACGGGTGCCCGAGTTCGATTCGACCTACAAATTCGATCCCGATACGACGCTGGCCATCCTCGCGGGCTTTTCCCACAACCGGCGGGTGATGATCCAGGGCTATCACGGCACCGGCAAATCCACCCATATCGAGCAGGTCGCGGCCCGGCTCAACTGGCCCTGCGTGCGGGTCAACCTCGACAGCCATATCAGCCGGATCGACCTCATCGGCAAGGACGCGATCAAGCTGCGCGACGGGGTGCAGGTGACCGAGTTTCACGAGGGCATCCTGCCCTGGGCGCTGCGCAACCCCACGGCCATCGTGTTCGACGAATACGACGCCGGGCGCGCGGACGTGATGTTCGTGATCCAGCGGGTGCTGGAGGCGGATGGCAAGCTGACGCTGCTCGACCAGAACGAGGTGATTACGCCCAACCCGTATTTCCGCCTGTTCGCCACGGCCAACACTGTTGGCCTCGGTGACACCACGGGGCTTTACCACGGCACGCAGCAGATCAACCAGGGCCAGATGGACCGCTGGAACCTGGTGGCCACGCTCAACTACCTGAGCCACGACGCAGAGACGGCGATCGTGCTGGCCAAGAACCCGATCTTCAACACCGCCGAGGGGCGCCAGACCGTCAGCCGCATGGTAACGGTGGCCGATCTGTCGCGCACCGCCTTCATGAATGGCGAGCTGTCGACCGTGATGAGCCCCCGCACCGTGATCTCCTGGGCGCAGAACGCCACCATCTTCCGCAACGTGGGCTATGCGTTCCGGCTCACCTTCCTCAACAAGTGCGACGAATTGGAGCGCCAGACCGTGGCGGAATTCTACCAGCGCTGCTTCGACGAGGAACTTCCCGAGAGCGCGGCGAACGTGAGCGTACAGTAATGTCGGCTGCCGGTGGCCTCCATATCGGCCTGATCGGCGGCATCGGCGTGGCGGCGACAGTCGTTTACTATCAACGCCTGACGACCGCCGTTGCGCGGCTTGGCGGACGGCTTGAACTGACAATCGTCCATGCGGACGTGCAGGATCTTATTCGTAACAACCTCGCCGACCGTCGCGAAGAGCAGGCGGAAATCTATCTCTCCCTGATCGGCCGCTTGAAAGCAGCGGGCGCAGATTGTGCAGCGATCACCTCGCTCGGCGGGCATTTCTGTTTCGACGAGACGGCGCAGCGCTCGCCACTGCCCCTCGTCTCGGCGGTGGCCCCTCTTGACGATCATTTCGCGGAAACCGGCATCCGTCGGGTCGGTCTTCTGGGCACCCGCGTCGTCATGCGCACCCGACTTTATGGCCAGTTGCACAAGACCGAGGCCGTCGCCATCGACGACGAGATCGAGACGCTGGGACAAAGCTATCAGGACATGGCGGTTACCGGGCGATGCACCGAAACGCAACGCGCGCTCTTTCTTGATGCCGGACGACGGATGGTCGCTGAACAAGGGGCCGAAGCGGTCCTCCTGGCCGGCACAGACCTCAACCTGGCTTTTGACGGTCAGGATACGGGCTATAAAGTGATCGATGCGCTCGACGTGCATGTGTCGGTTCTGGCCGACCTCGCGGCCGGGCGGCGCAGTCTTGAAGAAACGGCGGCGATGCCATGACAAAACCCTCCGACAACCCCGCCGACCCGTTCAAGAAGGCGCTGGCCAATGCCACCAAGGTGATGGCCGACGACACCGACCTGACGGTGAGCTACTCGGTCGATCCGGCGGGGATTTCGGGCGATGCGATGCGCCTGCCGCAGGTGAGCCGCCGGATGACCCGCGAGGAGGTTTTGCTGGCGCGTGGCACCGCCGATGCGCTGGCGCTGCGACACAAGTTCCACGATGACGCGCTGCATGCGCGTTACGCGCCGCCAGGCGACATGGCGCGCGACCTCTACGAGGCGATGGAAACCGCGCGGTGCGAGGCCGTGGGTGCGCGCGATATGCCCGGCACCGCCACCAATATCGACGCGCGTATCGCGCAAGAAGCCGGGCGGCTCGGCTTTGACCGCGTCACCTCGACCGACGACGCCCCCCTGCCCGCCGCCGCCGGATACCTCATCCGCCACCTCGCCACGGGGCGCGACCTGCCACCGGGCGCGCAGAACGTGATGGAGCTGTGGCGCGGCTTCATCGAGGAGCAGGCGGGCGGCACGCTGGAGAACTTGCAGGAGACGCTCGCCGATCAGACGGCCTTTGCCAAATTCGCCCGCCGGATCATCGAGGATCTGGGCTATGGCGACCAGTTGGGCGACGACCCCGACAGCCCCGATGACGACCAGGAAGACGAGGCAGAAGAGACCGGCGAAGAGGACGACCCCGAGAGCCAGGGCGAGGACCAGAGCGACGAGGACGAAGCCGACGCCGATCCCGAGCGCAGCCAGGACGAACAGCAGGACGCACAACAGGCCCAGGTCAGCCTCGACGAGATGGCCGACCAGGACATGGACGACGAGACGGAATTGCCCGAGGGCGAGGCGCCGCTCGACCCGCCACCGCCGCCGCCCGCCTCCGAGGCGGATCCGGGCTACATGATCTATGACGCCAGCCATGACGAGGAAATCCGCGCCGAGGACCTCGCCGACCCGGTCGAGCTCGAACGCCTGCGCGCCTATCTCGACCAGCAACTCGACCCGCTGAAGGGTGCGGTCGGGCGGCTCGCCAACAAGCTGCAACGACGCCTTCAGGCGCAGCAGAGCCGTAGCTGGGAATTCGACCGCGAGGAGGGTATTCTCGATGCCGGTCGCCTTGCCCGCGTGGTGGCCAATCCCACCACGCCGCTCAGCTTCAAGGTGGAAAAGGATACCGAGTTCCGCGACACGGTGGTGACGCTTCTGCTCGACAATTCCGGCTCGATGCGCGGGCGGCCCATCTCCATCGCCGCAATTTGCGCAGACGTGCTTGCCCGCACGCTGGAGCGGTGTTCGGTCAAGGTCGAGGTGCTGGGCTTTACCACCCGCGCGTGGAAAGGCGGGCAGAGCCGCGAGAAATGGCTCGCCGAGGGCCGCCCGCAGTTGCCCGGTCGCCTGAACGACCTGCGCCACATCGTCTACAAATCCGCCGACGCGCCGATGCGGCGGACGCGCGACAATCTCGGGCTGATGATGAAAGAGGGCCTGCTCAAGGAAAACATCGACGGCGAGGCGCTGGAATGGGCGCACCGGCGTATCGTGGCGCGCAAGGAAGCGCGCAAGATCCTGATGGTGATCTCCGATGGCGCGCCGGTGGACGACAGCACGCTGAGCGTCAACCCCGCCAACTACCTCGAAAAACATCTGCGCGACGTGATCGCGATGGTCGAACGCCGCAAGCAGGTGGAACTGTTGGCCATCGGTATCGGCCATGACGTGACCCGCTATTATGACCGCGCGGTGACCATCACCGACGCCGATCAGCTTGCCGGTGCGATGACCGAGCAACTGGCCGCGCTCTTTGACAGCGACCCGCGCGCGCGTGCCCGCGTCATGGGCATAAGGCGGGCGAGCTGAGCGTGCCGGTCACGCTCGACAGTCTTGGCGATCTCGGTACCCTGCCCTTCGATCAGGTCATCGACGTGCGCTCTCCGGCGGAATACGCCGAGGATCACGTCGCCGGCGCGATCAGCCTGCCGGTGCTGTCGGACGCTGAACGCGCCCGCGTCGGCACGATCTACGTGCAAGAGGACCGGTTCCTCGCCCGCAAGATCGGTGCGGCGCTGGTGGCGCGCAATGCCGCCGCGCATATCGAGGGGCCGCTGGCAGATCGCGATGGCGGCTGGCGACCGCTGGTCTATTGCTGGCGCGGCGGGCAGAGGTCGGGCTCGTTCACCTCTATCCTGCAACAGATCGGCTGGCGCGCAGACACCATCGTCGGCGGCTATCGCAGCTATCGCAGGCTGGTGGTGGCGGCGCTCTACGACAGCCCCTTTCCCTGCCCCGTCCTGCTCGTTGACGGGGGCACCGGCACGGCCAAGACGCGGCTACTGGCGCATCTTGGCGCCGCGGGTGCGCAGGTCATCGACCTCGAGGCGCTGGCCGGACATCGCGGCTCGCTCTTTGGCCTCATCGGCACGGAGCAGCCCTCGCAAAAGGCGTTCGAGAGCGCGCTCGCCATGCGTGTGGCTGCGCTCGATCGCGCGCGCCCCGTCTTCCTTGAGGCCGAGAGCGCGCGGATCGGGGGCATCACCCTTCCGCCCGCGCTCGCCGTGGCGATGAAATCGGCGCCCGGCATCCGGGTTGACGCGCCGATGGCGGCGCGGGTGGGGCATATCCTCGCCGAATACGAGGACGTGATCGCCGATCCCGCCCGGCTCGACGCGATCCTCGAACGCCTCGTGCGCTATCACGGGCACGAAAAGGTTGCCACATGGCGGGCACGGGCGGCGGCAGGAGAGTTCGCACCACTGGTCGAGGACCTCATCCGCACCCATTACGACCCGCGCTATCGGCGGGTGAGCAAGGCAGAAGCCACACCGCTCGCCCTGCCCGACCTGTCGGACGCCACACTCAGCGTGGCCGCACGCCGCCTCGCCGACCGCCACGGCTGAGCGCTCAGGCCGCCATCTGCACCACTTGCTCCAGCGCCGCCTCGACAAGCTCCGGCCCGGCACCGGGGCGCGTGGCCCCCTCCGACAACATCCGCCGCCAGCCGCGCGCCCCCGGGCGGCCCGCGAAGAGGCCCAGCATGTGCCGCGTGACCTGGTTGAGCTTGCCACCGGCGCTCAGATGCGCCTCGATATAGGGCAGCATGGCGCGCACCGCGCCCTCGGGCGTGCTATCCGGACCGGGAACGCCAAAGATGCGCCGGTCGGCGGCGCACAGGATATCGGCCGGCTGATGATAGGCCGCGCGCCCCACCATCACCCCGTCGAGGCCCTGATCCAGCAGCGCCTGCGCTTCGTCCAGAGAGGTGATGCCGCCGTTGACCGAGATGTGCAGATCGGCAAATCGCGCCTTCATCCGCCGCACCAGATCGTGATCCAGCGGCGGGATATCGCGGTTTTCCCTGGGGCTGAGGCCATCGAGCCACGCCTTGCGCGCATGGATGATGACCCGCCGCACGCCTGCCTCCTGAAGCCGCGACAGGAAGTCGGGCAGCACCGTCTCGGGGTCTTGCTCGTCCACGCCGATGCGGCACTTGACGGTGACCTCGCGCGACTGCGCGGCGATCATCGCGGCACAGCATTCGGCCACAAGGCGCGGCTCACGCATCAGCACCGCGCCGAACGTGCCCGACTGCACCCGGTCCGAGGGGCAGCCGCAATTGAGGTTTATCTCATCATAGCCCGCCTCCGCCCCAAGCCGCGCCGCTTGCGCCAGCTCAATCGGATCCGACCCGCCCAGTTGCAGCGCGACCGGGTGCTCCTGCGGGGAATGGTCAAGCAGATGCAGCGCCCCGCCCCTGACAAGGGCCGGCGCCGTGACCATTTCCGTGTAGAGCAGCGCATGACGGCTCAGCAGCCGGTGAAGATACCGGCAATGGCGGTCCGTCCAGTCCATCATCGGGGCGACAGATAGCCGTGAAACTCTTGAAATATTTGGTTTTGCTACATTTTCTGCCATACTGGAGTCGTACCATTTTACTCATTTTGGCCTATTTACGCCCTTTTTCGCAATGAGTATGACTCAGAGTCATACGAAGCAGCCCGGAGTCATACAAGAATGGCCACTTTCAGAGAACGAACCTTGAAGAGCGGCAAGACCAGCGTGACGGCTCAGATTGTACGCCGAAACCCCCCATATCAGGAAGCGCGTACCTTTGACAAACGCAAGACCGCCGAAGCATGGGCGAAGAAACGAGAGAAGGAGGTTGACGCAGACATTGCAGCCGGACGGAAGGTGCAAAGCCGTGGGGCAAAGAAGGTGACGCTGGGCGACGCCATAGACAAGTACATCGCCGAGTCGATGCGAGAGATAGGCAAGACCAAAGCGCAAGTGCTGCGCACGATCCGAGAAGAGTATGACATAGCGGACATGCCCTGCGACCGGATTGAGTCTTCGGACATTGTGTCTTTCGTGAAGGAGCTACACAACCGCCCCGGCCTCAACTCCGCGTCCACCGCCCTCAACTACCTGTCGCACCTGTCGGCGGTATTTGCGGATGCGCGCCCCCTGTGGGGGTTCCCGCTAGATGAGCAGACTATGAAAGATGCGCAAAAAGTCTGCATGCGCCATGGCTTTGTTAGCAAATCTGAGGGGCGCGACCGTCGCCCCACCCTTGAAGAGCTTGACCAACTTATGACGTACTTTGAGCGCGCCACCGCAGCGAACCCGCGAACCATGCCGATGCATAAGGTCTTGGCCTTCGCGATTTTCAGCACCCGCCGTCAGGCGGAGATTTGCAGGATCACGTGGGACGATTACGAACCCCAGCACCAGCGCATATTAGTGCGGAAGATGAAGAACCCCGGCGAGAAAGGTGGCGTCGATACATGGGTAGAACTGCCCGACCCGTGCTGCGCCATTATCGAAGCCATGCCGCAAAAAATGGCTGAGATTTTCCCTTTCAACTCAGACACAGTCAGCCGCCGCTTCACCGAAGCCTGCAAATTTCTAGGTATCGACGATTTGCACTTCCATGACATGCGCCACGAAGGCACTTCGCGACTATTCGAAATGGGGCGCACAGTGCCGCAGGCGGCGTCCGTGACCGGTCACAAGTCTTGGAAGAGCTTGGAGGGGTATACTCATATCCGTCAGCAAGGCGACCGGTACGAAGAATGGCCATGGATTGCAAAGGTGACCTAACCGCCCTGCCCGCTGACGCGGGCTACCCGCAACCCCTGTAACGCAACGGCCCGCCAAATCGGCGGGCCTTTTCCTTGCCTGCGCCACGAAATCACATTATCCGAATCATCCGCCAGACCGCACGACCGTGTGAATTTGCAATGTCAAGTAAAATATGTTAGTCATGACACTGAAAGCGATGCAACCTTAGATCGGACATGAGCCGCCCGAGGTTGCCAAATTTCCCGAGCATTGAGAGCGCCCGTCCGGGCGCGAGGAGTCGACCATGAACCCTATCACCGCGACCTTGCGGTCAACCGACCTGTGCGCCCTTCTGGGCGTCTCCGACCGTTCAATCTGGCGCTGGATGGACGGCGTTACCACCTTCACCGATTTTGGCCGTGCCCCGCGCGGACATATGTACGCCCTTCCCGAGGTAGTCACGGCCCTGCGCGCCAAGCGCCGGGGCGGACTGTCCGGCGATGATCTGGCGCGTGTCGTCGGCCACGATACCGCCAAACGCGCGGAGCGGGCGGGCGCGCTGGGATACCCGGATGATATTTGGCTGGGCGGTACCCCAGAGGCCCGCGCAGACGCCTTCAGAGCGTCCCTGGCGGGCGAGGAAGAAGAGCGCGCGCGCTTGGTCCAGAAGACGGTGACCGACGCTGCAATCGCCGCTGGCGCGCCGCGCGTCGAGCGACTCCGCCAGATCACCATCATTCATCCCGCCGCCGTCCGGTTCATCCTGACCGGTGATTTCGAAGAACTGCCCGTGGGTGACGCCGGATGGACGGCGTGGGTCAAGGCAATCGACTTAGTGAACACCCCCACCACCATCGAAGAGGAGGCCGCATAATGGCCATTGAAGACATTCTTACGCATCTCGACGAAGAAGACCGCGCGCGGTTTACGCAGGCCGTAAGCGCCATAGGCAAGGCCTTTGAGGCGCAGACTTCAGTTGCGGTCGGGCCGGAGTCTATCGTCGGTCTGAACGCCGTCAGGGACCACGTCCTGACCGGGGGGCTGATCGAATTGAACATCGCCGCCGCGATCAAGGAACTGGAAGAAGACCCCGCCGTCAGCAACGCCCTGATCGCGGCTCAGGTGAAGGTCGCTGAAGCGAACAAGATCGCTTCCGACACGAAGAATATGAGCCGCACCGAACGCATGAACTACGCGCGTGCAAACGGCCTCGATAAGCCCCGGCCTGACACCACGTCCAGTATGACCCGGAACGAGCACGACGCCGTTCTGGCGGGCCTCAGCCCGATTCAGCGCATGAATTACGCCCGCCGCCACGGCCTGACCTAAAGGAACCCGCCATGACCCTTGAACAGATCGAAACGGCCGTGCGTGCGCAGCGGGCTAACTGGACTACCCTTTTCCGCCGTGCGGGGGCGGGCTGGCAGTGCATACTCTTCCCGCGCCGAGTTCTGACGGACGCGGAATACCAGACGCTGGCAGCGCGCCTGAGCGCCCCCACGGCGGCGGACCGCAAGCGGAACGATCTACAGGCCAAGGCGGTGGCCAAGCATGGCTGATGACATCCTTAACGATCCGTCCACAGTCATCGACGAATCCCGCTGGGGCGGCGGGGGCGCGTGTATCGACACGTCCGGCGACTTCATGCACGTCACGGACCCCGCTGAACGCCGCAGGTACAAGGAACGTCGCCGCCGCTGGCGGGAGAAGCTGCGCCGCGCTGAAGCAATCCGGGCCAACTGGACGCCCGCACAGTTCGAGGAAGAGGCCCGCCAGATCGCAGCCCAGATCGAAGAATGGGAGCGGAACCATGCAGCATGAGTGCCCCGCCACCTTCGACGCGGGCAAGTACATACGCGCCCGAACGAGGCACCTTAGGCGGTGCCAGCTATGGCACGCGGCCCGTCTGGCATGTGGCGAGGAACAGTTCCGCGCCTCATGGCACCAGATCGCCGCCACCGTCGCCGAGCAACTAGAGCGCGAAGGTTTGGGCTGAGGCCCCTAGATACCACCACCTGCAAATAGGATGAATGATGCAGACCTTTGCAAATGGGCGTCTCGCCCTCGACGATGACCTTGTACAGGAACTGGCGGACAAGCTCACCGCCCTTGCCCGCCGGGGTGGCGGACGGGGAATGCGGGTCAGTTTTGAATGGCTGTCTGATGCAGTCGGCCCGCGTCTCGCCCGCACCGTCCTGCGTAGGGCGGGCTTCCGGCGACTGCCGCAACAGTGGGCTATCGGAGACGGGGACACCCGTCCCGGTCAGTTCACCTATCCCGAGGTGTTCGCGGAACAGATGGAAGAGATCGTGGACGGATACGCATAGGTGTATGCGTGGTTGACGCTACGTCACCTTGTCTCAGCCGGATGTGACATTTCCCAAATGTCATTTTCCGTGACACCGCCCGGCGTCGAATTTCTCAACGCGGGCCAAGGCTTGGCAATTCGCCAGTTTTTCGGATGTGACTTTTTCCAAGAAGTGTCATTTTCACTTACCGATGTCACGAAAACTGACAGCAAAATCAGTGTGTTGAAGCATTGATTTGTGGTCTCGGATGGCGCAGGTAGTAGGCACGATCAATCAGACAGAAGGAGTAACGATATATGGAAGAAATCATTCGCGGTGCCTACCGTCTTCTCGATCTTGCGGAACTGCCGGAAAGCCCGATGCATATGGCACGCATCAAGGAACTGATTGAGGAACTGGGTAGCTTGATGGGAGCGGCTTGATGGACAAAATTTCTGGCGGCATGCCGCGTAACGAAAGTGCGATTTCCGGCGTCATTCCATTTATTGACAGCCTATCTGAAATCGGCAGAAGGCTTTCCGCCCTCGAAAGGGAAGAAAGGTTGCACGAAGTAACGAAGACCCAGATGGATGTTGTCGTTCGCCACGCCTGCAAGATCGCCAGCATCGCGGCGGATTTTCAGAGACCTGAATAACTAGAAAACGGCTGCCCCCGTTAGGGGGCATGCCAAAATACATGGGGCGGTGACGTTGTCTGTTCTGTCACCGCCTGCCGCCCCACCGGATGGGGCCGAATGAACAGTCGAAAAGGAGAAGCGCCATGAAATGAAGCTGCAAAAGGAGATGATTAGTGTCAGGCAATATCAAGCTGGCGGTGGACAACGCCCCCGCCTGTTGGAACGAAGCTCAGATGTACGGCGACGACTCGCCGGAATGGCAGGCGCTTCTGAATCGCGAAATGACGCTCTTGCTTCCCGGTGACAAGAACCGGAACGCAGAACAGAAGAAGTGGAAGAACCACACGGCCCGCTTGCGGGATTGGCTGGAAGGCGGACCGCACGGTTCCCTTACCTGCCATGTTGAGCGCCGTAAGAAGGGTTATATGCCCATTGTCTTTGGCGCATCGGCTGGCACCCGGCGCACCGCCAATGCCATGGTGACGGCGGAATGGCTGTTGCTCGACGTGGAATCCGGTGACCGGTTGGAAGACGCGGAAGAGCGGGTCGAAGAGCTTGGACTCGCCTGTTTGGCCTATACTTCTTTTAACGATGGCACGCAGACGTCCTACCTTACCCGCGATGCCGTGTTGAAGGCGCTCAAGATCGAAACCGACCCCACGGATGAACAGGTCCGCCAGTACCTTGCCGATATGGGCAAGCATCGGCCCGAACATATCGCATCTGTGACGATCAAGAACCAGCATCATCACACCGAAGAAGGCGTGAAGATCGAACTTGAGCATGCGCCGCTGGAAAAGTGGCGTCTCGCCTTCCCTCTTTCTGAGGCTGTTACGATTACCACTCTTGCGCCGACGCAGCGGGCGCAGCAGGACGTCTATGCACGTAGGGTACGCGGGCTGGCCGAGATGATTGGCGTCATCCCCGACGAAGCCTGTCTGGACGTTTCGCGCGCCTTCTTCGCGCCATCGCACCCGTCGGGTGCAGACTATTACGTCGCCGTCTACCGGGGGCGAGGGCTGGCCTTTGAAGAAATCCGCGAGATTGGTAGGGAACGCCCTGCCAATGCTAGGGGCAACAGTCTCAAGGGTTGGGCGGCTCAGTCCGCCAAGTTCCTTGAACTGGCCACGCTCATGGAAAACGAATGTCCGGACAAGGTGCGTGCTGACAAGGGCGGGCTTTTGGAAGTCGATTGCCCGTTCGATCATATGCATAGCAACGCGGGTGACCCTGAAGACGGCGGATGCCACATTCGCGACGCGGACGGCGATAGCGGTTTTCAGTGGTCCTGCAAGCACAACGGATGTAGCGGGCACGACCGGCTGGACATGCTTGCGCAGGCATTGGCGGACGGTTGGTTTGACCGGGAATTGATCGAAGAGGGTAGCCCGTACCTGATCTTGCCGGATGAAGACGCAAGCGAACCGGCAACCGACGGGTCCGAGTTTGAGCTTGCCAAGGATTGGCTTCCAAAGCGCTACCGGATCAAGGGCGGCACGATCTGGACCAACACCGAAGACGATGTGGATTCCGTACCGATCTGCGCTGCCTTTGATGTTGTCGGGCGATCTTCGAATGCCGATGGCACCGACGATGCAGGCCGCATCCTTTCATTCGTGAATGAGAACGCCAAGCGGGTGGAAGTGACCATTTCCCGCGCGGACATTGCCGGGGACGGAAAGGCCGTCTTGCGCGATCTGGCCGCGAAGGGCCTGTTGATCTACGGGCGCGGTACCAAGCACACCGAACGCTTGCTGGACCTGTTGAACGAAATCACGCCCAAGCGGCGGGTTCCGACCGTTTATGTTCCCGGCTGGGTCCGCGATGAACATGGCGAGATTGCAGGCTTCATGCATCCCACCGGGGTCTATGACCGCGTCAGCGGTCCCCAGTTCCGCCTGCTGGAAGGGTCCCGTATCGAAGTGGTGAAGACCAAGGGCACGCTTGCAGGGTGGAAGGATACGGCGCAAGAGTCCCTGAAGTACGCCGACTCGAACTTCTATTGGCCCTTGGGCCTGATTTCCGGCTTCGCTGGGCCTCTTCTGGGCATTCTGGAATGGCACCCGTGCGGATTCAGCCTGTCCGGCCTGACGTCCAAGGGCAAGACGCTGGCGCAGCTCATGGGGTCCGCCGTTTGGGGGTCCCCCGAACCGGGGCGCGGTTTGCTCTTCACTGCGAACACCACTGGCAACGCGATGGAAGACCTTGCAGTTCGGGGCACCGACTCATTTCTGGGCCTAGATGAAATCGGGGCCATGTCGGACAAGCGCGCTCTGGGGTCCCTTCTGTTCGCCATGTCCACAGGCCGCACCAAGAGCCGGAAGAGCGGACCCGGACGCGGGCTGACTGAGGGGACAGTTTCCGCCCGTTCGCGGTCCTGTCTTCGGAACAGGGCATGCGGAATGAAATATCGGGGGCCGGGGACAAGTACCGGGGTGGCTTGGCAGTTCGTTTCCCGGACATTGACGTGTCTGAGGGTAAGGACATCGGAGCGGATGAACTGGCGAAGCTGGAAGCGTTCAAGGCGAACTATGGCCACGCCGGACCTATTTTCATCCGTTACCTGATCGAGTCCGGTATCGCCGCTGATCGTACCAAGCTGGAAAAGGAAGTCTTGGCGATAGCGTCCCGTCTCGCCGAAGGACAGGGCGCAGCCATGGCACGGGCGGCGCGGGTTTTCGCTATCGCGCAGTGTGCCGGGGAATTGGCGGCAGATGCATCGTTGCTTGGTGACGTCGGTAAGGCAAAGGAAGCCGTCAAGAAGGCCGTGAAGAAGGCGTGGGACGTGTTCACGGCATCGGATGAAGCCGGGGCCGCGACCGGCGGGGAAGCTCTTCTGGACGGGCTACGCAGCTTCCTGTTTGGCGAATTGAACCGCCGGATCATCGTAATGGATAAGCTGACCGAAGTGTCAGACGGACACGTAAACGCACGAGGGGACGTGCTGGGCTGGGCGGATAGCGACGTGATCTATCTGGACAGTTCCAAGATCAAGGACCCGTCTGTACTGGGGGTGGACATTGGCAAGCGCGATGAACTGTTGCGCCAGCTTTCTACGCTGGGCGTGTTGATCGAACCCGGCGGGAAGGGGCACACGTTCCGCCAGTTGCCGAAGGACCTTGCCGAGGGTGCGGGCGAGGAAGGCGCGGCGGTTCGGAATATCCGGTTGTGTCGAAAGGCTCTGCCCTAGAATAACCTGAGAGAACTGTCTCAAAACACTTCCATTTCGACCCTAATGAGGCTATTCTCAGAATAATCTTAGAGCCTATGGAGATTCGCTATGTTGGTCGGCTATGCAAGAACGTCTACAATTGAACAGGGTGCCGGTCTGGAAGCCCAAGTACGAGACCTGAAAGCCTTTGGCTGTGAAACCATCTATCAGGAACAGGTTTCCTCAGTGGCAGAACGTCAGGAACTCGACGCTGCAATAAAGTCGCTTAGGGATGGCGACAAGCTGGTAGTGGGTAAACTGGACCGCCTAGCCCGCTCTGTGCGCCATCTTGGCGATCTTCTGGAAACGCTAGAGGCTAAGGGCGCTGGGCTTGTGATCCTGTCTATGGGCGGTCAGCAGGTGGACACGACAACGGCCACCGGACGGATGATGCTGAATGTCATGGGGGCTGTGGCGCAGTTCGAGCGCGAGATGATGCTGGAGCGCCAAAAGGAAGGAATCGCAAAGGCCAAAGCGCAGGGAAAGTATACAGGCCGCAAGCCCACCGCCATGGCGAAAGCCGATGCTGCAATGTCCCTGCTAGGTTCTGGCATGTCCAAGGCCAAGGTTTGCGAACACTTGGGTATCAGCCGCGCCAGCCTCTACAGGATCATCGCTCAACAGGAAGCCGCCTAAGCAATCTGGGGCCCCCAAGAAAACTCCGGGGGGCTTTCCGCCGCCTGCGTTATGGCCCCTGAAGCCAAGGAAAGATTTTTTGTTCAGATTCATCGTCGCAATCAAAGCTATAGAAAGAGACTACATCCCGATCCCGCCCGCCTTACGATCAGAAAACTAACAACATATTTATTGAGAGCTATGGAAACACTCAGCCGCCACCAGTGCCTCACTGTCACTGCGCTTTTTCTGAGTAAACAGATTGCAGAGATACAAAGTCCCCTCATGCATCACATATACCGCTTGTTTGTCGTCTCTGTAACTACTTCCAGCGCCAATCGTGCCGCTAACGACAATGCCCCCGTTGATAATTTTTAGTGCCTCTTCTTCGCCCGTTATATCAGCAAATAAAAATGTAGGCGCAATGAATGAGAACGCGGCGGCGAGAAAAGTAGTTTTTTGCATGTTACAACCTTTGTGCTCGACGCCAAGGAACGGTTTATTGTTGGTAACTTACACTCAGCACCCAGACCCCACTCATAGCCGACAGTTTCCCAAAGAGTGTCTCGTGCTTCTTTCCAAAGGGCAGTTTGTTTCAGAGGGTCAACGAAATCAAGCGCACGATACATTTTATTCATGCCGTCTTCCCGGTCACCCAATTCAATTAGGCAAGCCGCTTCATAAACCCAAAATTCGTTGCGTATGAAATGCAAATTATTAGCTGCCGTCTCCGCTTCAATTAATGCTTCAAAGTCTTCCCCCAGCCACGCTGGAATCCGCCCTTGATCTTCACGGTTTGCATCATAGAAAGGCTCTAATCCCTGCCTAATTACATTTGAAAGCCTATTTGCGGCACTAGCAGCGTCAGGAGCTTTGATAACTAGTTCATCACATTATCGTTTTTGCGCAAACTTCTAACATCATCTTCTATAACCTTAAATTCCACTAAAGTTGGCAAACTTGCACCATCTTCAACTACTTTATATCGACTTAAGTCTGTTTTGTCTTCTTGAGCATTTGCGCCTGTTAAGAAAACCATTGTTATTACTATTGCGCATGAAAAGCGTTCGAGTTGTTTTTTCAAAACTTTCTCCATATGTAGCATCGCAACCTTGCCCATAGCGGCTTTCTACCGCCTCCACGCTACACCATCCACCTAACGCGTCAATCATCTCTCAGAGGGGCCGTAGGTGTTCTCAGGCGGTCTCTGAGCGCATGTCAAAGGCGATGGGCAACTTACTCGCCGAATCTCTCTTCGGTGAGCTATCGAACGTGCCGATTACCTGAACGTGGATTCGTCCTGTAGCATAGCCCAAGTACCCGAGTGGGCGAAGGCGCTCTCCTGCTAAGAGGCCGTGGGTGGTCAGCGTGTGTGGTTAACGTGTGTGGTCAGTGAGAAGTAAATTTTCTGTAAGTATCTGAAAAAGCACAATAAATAGGATTCTTGTTATAATGGCGGAGACGATGGGATTCGAACCCACGAGACCCTTGCGGGCCTACTCCCTTAGCAGGGGAGCGCCTTCGACCACTCGGCCACGTCTCCGCCGACGCGTATAGCGGGGGGTGGGGGCGGGTTACAAGGGAAAATATGGCGGTTTGGGGAGGGAGAATGCCGGGCGGTATCGCGTCGGTATTCTGTCGGTATTGCGTCGGTGGCCCGGCGGGGACGGGCGAGCGAAAAAAGAGGGGGCCCGTGGGCCCCCTTCAGTTTCGCGGATCGGATGGTGCGTTGCTGCCCGACCATATCTTTGCCTGTGTGTCCGATCCGCGTTCGGGGCGAGCGCACCCGCCCCCGAACCTGTTGGCCTCTTCAGCTACACCCGCTCGTCGAGCCGCAGGTGTTGCACTTCATGCAGGTGCCGTTCCTGACCAGCGTGTAGTTGCCGCATTCGCCGCAGGCTTCGCCCTCGTAGCCCTGCATCCGGGCCTTGGTGCGGGCGTCCATGGATGTCGCGGTGGCGGAGGCGGCGATGGCGGTGCGGCTGAATTCCACCGTTTCGGTGCTGCCTTGCATGGCCATGGCCACGTCGCCGCCGCGCCCGGCGGTGCCGACCCCCTGCCCGCCCTGCAACACGACAAGCTCTTGTGGCAGGCGCTTGCGCAGGTAGCCCGAGGAGCTGATCTGCTTGAGCACCTCCAGCGACCGGTTCGCCGCCTCGCCAGACATCTCGGAGATATTGCTCACGCCTTCCTCTTCGCCGCGGCCGAGATCGTCGAAGGACGCGCCCGAGGGTTTGACATGGGCGAGATCGGTGCGGTCGAGATAGCTCACAGCGAGTTCGCGGAAGATGTAGTCGAGGATCGAGGTGGCGTTCTTGATGCTGTCATTGCCCTGCACCATGCCCGAGGGCTCGAACTTGGTGAAGGTGAAGGCATCGACGAATTCCTCGAGCGGCACGCCGTATTGCAGGCCGACCGAGACGGCGATGGCGAAATTGTTCATCATCGCGCGGAAGCCCGCGCCTTCCTTGTGCATGTCGATGAAGATCTCGCCCAGCTTGCCATCGGCATATTCGCCGGTGCGCAGATAGACCTTGTGCCCGCCGACGATGGCCTTCTGGGTGTAGCCCTTGCGGCGCTCGGGCAGCTTGTCGCGGGCGGCGCGGATCACTTCCTTGATCACCACCTTCTCGACGATCTTCTCGGCGAGAACGGCGGCTTTCTCGTGTGTGCTGCCGGACTCCAGCACCTCGGCGGCCTCGTCGTCATCCTCGACCAGCGCGCTTGCCAGCGGCTGGCTGAGCTTGGAGCCGTCGCGGTAGAGCGCGTTTGCCTTGACGCCCAGCGACCAGGACAGCTCGTACGCCTTCTGGCAATCCTCGATGGTGGCGTCGTTGGGCATGTTGATCGTCTTGGATATCGCACCCGAGATGAAGCTCTGTGCCGCGGCCATCATGTGGATATGGCTGTCCACGCCGAGGAAGCGGCGACCCTTGCGACCGCAGGGGTTGGCGCAGTCGAAGACATGGTAATGCGCCGGGTCGAGATGCGGCGCGCCCTCGAGCGTCATGGTGCCACAGACGTGATCGTTGGCCGCCTCGATCTCGCGCCGCGAATAGCCCAGCGACGCCAGCAGGTCGAAGGTGGGGTCGTTGAGTTTCTCCGCCGGGATGCCGAGCGCTTCGCGACAGAATTCCTCGCCCAGCGTCCACTGGTTGAACACGAAGCGGATGTCGAAGGCCGCGCCGAGCGACTTTTCCACGCGTGCCAGTTCCTTCTCGCCGAAGCCGTGGCCGATGAGCGAGGTGTGGTTGATCCCCGGTGCGTTGCCGAGGCTGCCGTGGCCAACCGCGTAGCTGACGATTTCCTCGATCTGCGCCGGGCGATAGCCCAGCTTGGCGAGCGCCGCCGGCACCGACTGGTTGATGATCTTGAAATAGCCGCCGCCCGCCAGCTTCTTGAACTTGACGAGCGCGAAATCGGGCTCGATGCCGGTGGTGTCGCAATCCATCACCAGCCCGATCGTGCCGGTGGGGGCGATCACCGTGGTCTGCGCGTTGCGATAGCCGTGCGCCTCGCCCAGTTTCAGCGCCTCGTCCCACGCCGCGACCGCCAGTTTGGCCAGCCGTGCATCGGGGCAGTTGGCGTGGTCGAGCGGTACGGGCTTGACCGCCAGCGCCTCGTAGCCCTCGGTCTCGCCACGCGCGGCGCGGCCGTGGTTGCGGATGACCCGCAGCATGTGCTGCGCGTTGCGCTCGTAGCCCGCGAAGGCACCCAGCTCGCCCGCCATCTCGGCCGAGGTGGCATAGGCGACACCGGTCATGATCGCCGTGAGCGCGCCGCACATGGCGCGGCCCTCGTCGGAATCGTAGCCCAGCCCCATGTTCATCAGGAGCCCGCCGATATTGGCATAGCCAAGGCCCAGCGTGCGGAAATCAAAGCTGAGCCGCGCGATCTCCTTGGACGGGAACTGTGCCATCAGCACGCTGATTTCCAGCGTCACGGTCCAGAGGCGCGTGGCGTGCATGTAGGATTCGGCGTCGAACGCGCCATCCTCGTAGAACTTGAGCAGGTTCATCGAGGCGAGGTTGCAGGCCGTGTCGTCGAGGAACATGTATTCCGAGCACGGGTTGGAGCCGCGGATCGCGCCATCCTCTGGGCAGGTGTGCCAGGCGTTGACCGTATCGTGATACTGAATGCCCGGATCGGCGCAGGCCCACGCGGCGTGGCCGACATCTTCCCACAGGTCGCGGGCCTTGATGGTCTTGGCAACCGAACCGTCCACGCGGTTGATCAGCGACCAGTCGCCGTCATCCTTTACCGCCTTGAGGAAGGCATCGGTCACGCGGATCGAGTTGTTGGAATTCTGGCCCGAGACGCTGGCATAGGCCTCAGAGTCCCAATCGGTGTCGTAGGTCGGGAACTCGATGCTGCCATAGCCCTGCTTGGCATAGTCCAGCACGCGCTTGACGTAGGTTTCGGGAATGTGCGCGCGTTTCGCGCCGCGAATGGCCGCCTTGAGGGCCGCGTTCTTGCCCGGGTCGACCGCGTCCTCGGTGCTGCCGTCCCATTCGCGGATCGCGGTGAATATCTCGTTGAGCCTGGCCTCGTGGGCCTTGGAGCCGGCGACGATCGAGGCGACCTTCTGCTCTTCCTTGACCTTCCAGTTGATGAATTCCTCGATATCGGGGTGATCGGCATCGCAGATCACCATCTTGGCGGCGCGGCGCGTGGTGCCGCCCGACTTGATCGCGCCCGCCGCGCGGTCGCCGATCTTGAGAAAGCCCATGAGGCCCGAGGATTTGCCGCCGCCCGAGAGCTTTTCGCCTTCGGCACGAAGCGAGGAAAAGTTGGTGCCGGTGCCCGATCCGTACTTGAACAGCCGCGCCTCGCGCACCCAAAGGTCCATGATGCCGCCGTCGCCCACCAGGTCGTCGCGCACCGACTGGATGAAGCAGGCGTGGGGCTGCGGATGCTCGTAGGCGGATTTGGAGCGGGTGAGCTTGCCCGTCTCGTGATCGACGTAGTAGTGGCCCTGCCCCGGCCCGTCGATGCCATAGGCCCAGTGCAGGCCGGTGTTGAACCATTGTGGCGAGTTGGGCGCCGCCATCTGGCGGGCGAGCATCACGCGCATCTCGTCGAAATAGGCGCGAGCGTCAGCCTCGGTGGTGAAATAGCCACCCTTCCAGCCCCAGTAGGCCCAGGCACCGGCGAGCCGGTCGAACACCTGGCGCGCGCTGGTCTCGCCGCTAAAGCCGTCATTGTCCTTTGCCGCGCGCGAGCGCCACAGGAATTCGGGCACGCCCTTTTCCTTCACGCGCTCCAGCTTGTTGGGCACGCCCGCCTTGCGGAAATATTTCTGCGCGATCACGTCGCTGGCGACCTGGCTCCAGCCGGCGGGCACCTCGATCTCGTCGAGACGGAACACGGTGCTGCCGTCGGGGTTGCGGATTTCGGAGCTGGTGGTCACGAAGTTCAGCGCGGCGTAGGCGTCCTGACCGGCGGTGGTGAATTTGCGTTCGATTTTCATTGTCTCTGCCCCATAATCGCGTTGCTTGCGGCCTTTTGGCCCTGATGCGGCTGGCTCGTCCGGTCGCGCCCGTTGCGCCCGGAACGGGCGCGGGCACCGTTCCGGCTGCTCCGCTTGGTTCATGTCTGGTTTACCGTCCCGCGGGCCTGGCCACTATATATTGTGGCTCTTCAGTCCGCCCACACAAACTGACGTAGATTACGGTCTCAGGTCAACGAAAAAAATCGCTCCGGCGGTCGAAAAACCATTTGACTGTGAGGGGCACGCAGGGCGGCTCGCCGGACCGTGATTCCTCCACGCGTGGCGCGACACGGGAAAGCGCTGGGACCACCGGCGCTTAGCAGGACAAGCTGAAGAATTGCATGAAAGATGTGTTCGCGCACGCGCCTTGGGCGGCGGGATGGTCGGGGCGGCGAGATTCGAACTCACGACCCCCTGTACCCAAAACAGGTGCGCTACCAGACTGCGCCACGCCCCGGACCATGGGTCTAGATAATCGCCATCGCGCGGATTGGAAAGCGGAAACCGGGGCGGCGCGGAGGTTATTGTGCCGCGTCGCAGGGCCAGGCGGCGGCCTCTTGATCGACGGTGGGGTGACGCATTTCCCAGCCCGGCGCGATGCCGATCCGCCGCGCCATTCCGCCGTTGACCTCGAGCACGGTCTGTATGCCGTTACCGCCCATGACCGGGCGGGTGTCGTGCGGCTGCGCCTCGTGGTGGACGCGGCGCACCGTGCCGCTGGCATCCATGAAGATCATGTCGAGAGGGATGAGCGTGTTTTTCATCCAGAAGCCCACCTGCTGCGGGCGCGGGTAGACGAACAGCATCCCGGCGGAGGCGGCGAGAGACTCGCGGTTCATCAACCCCTGCGCGCGTTCGGCCTCGGTATCGGCGATCTCGACGCGGAACGCCGCCTCGCCCCCCGGGCCGCGCAACTGCGCCGTGCCCTCGCGGCAGGTTCCGGCCATCGCCGCACCGCCCGCAAGCACCAGGACGATTGCCCCGATCAGTCGTCTGAGCGAATCGCCGCTTCCCATCCACACACCTCGGTCGCCATCCGTCCCCTTTTACCATCGATCACGCGAATGGCCAGCGCCTCGCCGGGCTGGACATCGGCGAGCCCGGAGCGGCGCAGCACCTCGATATGCAGGAACACGTCCTCGGCGCTACCGAAGGTGTTGGCAAAGCCGAAGCCCTTGCCCTTGTCGAACCACTTGACCCGCGCGGGTTCCAGCGGGACGGCGCGCAGCGCGGCCTCGTCCACCTCCTCCAGGTCGGCGAGCCCGGTGCTATCGGAATCCTCGGGAGGCTCGATGGCGTGAACCTGGACCGCCTGCCGTCCGCGCGCGGTATCCTGCACGTCAAGCTCCACCCCGGCGCGGTCGGCGACAGAGCTTTGCCCGAAATTACGCAGCACGTTGGCGTGCAGCAAGATGTCAGGTCCGCCCTCGTCGGCCAGCACGAAGCCAAAGCCCTTGACCGGATCGAACCATTTCACCCGGCCCCTGACCCGGCGAATTTCATTCTCGTCTGTTGTCACTCTGTCCTACCTAACAGCCTTCATCCCCAAGACCGTTTTCACAGATGCGTCATATTAGAACCCGTATGCAACCCAAAAATCCCCTTGCAACACAAACCCTTGCATTTCACGCAACGCGAAATTCAGGGGTTGAGCCGCAGAATTTCCCACGCCTCGCCAGCCGCCTTGCGACGCCACGCAAACCGGTCGTGAAGGCGAAACGCCCCGTCCGCCCAGAATTCAATCTCAATCGGCGTGATCTTGAAACCTCCCCAAAAGGGTGGTCGCGGCGGATTCGTTCCCTTTTGCGCCGTCACGCGGGCGACCGCGGCCATCAGCGCGGTGCGCGAGGCGAGCGGTCGCGACTGCTCGGACGCCCACGCGCCAAGCCGGCTCTTGAGCGAGCGGGAGGCGAAATAGGCATCCGCCTTCTGCCCCTCCTCGCGCGTGACATGGCCGCGAAAGCGAAGCTGCCGACGCAGCGACTTCCAGTGCAGCACCCCTGCCGCCATCGGGCGCGCGTCCAGCTCGCGGCCCTTGGCCGAGCCGTAATTGGTGTAGAAGACAAACCCGTCCGCCGCGATCTCCTTGAGCAGGACCATCCGCACATTGGGCATGCCCTGCGCATCCGCCGTGGCAAGCGACATCGCGTTGGGATCGTTGATTTCCGTCCCCCCGGCCTCGTCTAGCCAACGCCGCGCGATCACAAAAGGGTCATCGCCCGCGAATATTCCTTCTCGTTCCATTCGTCTGCTCCAGCCTTCGTTTCATGCGAGTTTGGGGTGACGCGACGCCAAGTCAACGTCAATCTCCGCCCACCGGCCGCCCCGGCAGCGTGCGGGCGGGCTTGATGCACCCTGCCCTATCGCCTAAAGGTCGGCAAAAGCGATGTGGCGGGGGCTGGGAATGTCGAACACACTGATGACGGGCAAGCGCGGGCTTATCATGGGGCTTGCCAATGACAAGTCCATTGCGTGGGGCATCGCCAAAGCATGCGCCGATTCCGGCGCCGATCTCGCCTTCAGCTACCAGGGCGAAGCGTTGAAAAAGCGGGTCGGGCCGCTCGCCGCCGAGCTGGGCTCGAATATCGTGCTGCCCTGCGATGTGGCCGACATGGCCTCTGTCGATGCGCTTTTCGCCGATCTCGGACAGCACTGGGACGGGCTCGATTTCATCGTTCACGCCATCGGCTTTTCCGACAAGAACGAGCTGCGTGGCCGCTACGTCGATACCAGCCGGGACAATTTCCTGCGCACGATGGATATCTCGGTCTATTCTTTCACCGCCGTGATGCAGCGCGCGGAAAAGATGATGGGCGCAGGCGGATCGGCGCTGACGCTGACCTATTACGGTGCCGAACAGGTCATGCCGCACTATAACGTCATGGGCGTGGCCAAGGCGGCGCTGGAGGCATCGGTCAAGTACATGGCCGAGGACCTCGGCAAGGACGGCATCCGCGTGAACGCCATCAGCGCCGGGCCGATCCGCACGCTGGCCGCCTCGGGCATCGGCGATTTCCGCTATATCCTGAAATGGAACGAGCTCAACTCACCGCTGCGGCGCAACGTGACGATCGACGACGTGGGCCGCTCGGCGCTCTACATGCTCAGCGATCTTGGTTCGGGCGTGACGGGCGAGACGCTGCACGTGGACGCGGGCTATCACGTCGTCGGCATGAAGGCCGTCGACGCCCCAGATATCGACGCGACCTGAGGGCAGGTCCCGTGACCGCGCTCGATCTCCTCGCCTTCAACGCGGTGCTGGCCGCCGCGATCCTCAGCCCCGGCCCGGCGCTGCTGTTCGCGCTGCGCACGGCGCTGGCCTTCGGGCGTGGCGCGGGGATCGCAGCGGGCATGGGGCTTGGGCTCGTGGCAGCGGGCTGGACACTGGCGGCATTGCTGGGGCTGGAGGCCGTCTTCACGCTGTTCCCGTGGGCGTATACCGCGCTCAGGCTGGGCGGCGCGGCGTATCTGATCTACATCGCGTGGAGGACGTGGCGGGCGGCGCGCGCGCCCGTCGCAGAGGCCACGCACAAGCCGCGCGGGCGCGCATTTGTCGATGGCGCGCTGATCAACCTGGGCAATCCGAAATCGGTGCTGTTCGCGGCCTCGGTGCTGATCGTGGTGTTTCCCAAGGGCCTGTCGGCCACCGAAATCGCGCTCATCACCGCCAACCACATGGCCGTCGAATGGGTATTCTATTCGGGCTTTGCCATGCTGCTGAGCGGGGCGCCCGCGCGGCGCGTCTATCTCGGCGCCAAGCCGTGGATCGATCGCGCGGCGGCGGTGATGCTTGGCGCGCTCGGCCTCAAACTCTTGACTGACAGGTGATTGCCATGACCCCGAACCGTCTGCCGCATGAAAAGGGCTTTCACGTAAGCTGGGATCAGCTCCACCGCGATGCGCGCGCGCTGGCGTGGCGGTTGCAGGGCGAGGCGCCCGAGGGCGGCTGGCGCGCGGTGGTGGCGATCACCCGCGGCGGCATGGCCCCGGCGATGATCGTCGCGCGCGAACTTGACATCCGCGTGGTCGATACGATCAGCGTGAAGTCCTACGACCACCAGACCCAATCCGAGCCGGTGGTCATCAAGTCGCCGGACGCGGACGTGGTGGGCGACGGCGCGGGCGTGCTGATCGTCGACGACCTGGTCGATACCGGCCGCACGCTGGAGGTGGTCCGCGCGCACCTGCCGCGCGCGCATGTCGCCACCGTCTATGCCAAGCCGCTGGGGCGCGCGCAGGTCCACACCTTTGTCACCGAGGTGAGCCAGGATACCTGGATTTTCTTTCCGTGGGACATGGCGCTGCAATATGTCGAGCCCTATCGCGGGGCCTGACCGGCGCCCGGCGCGGCCCCTTGCCCCGCCCCGGCGCAGCGCATAGACAGGTCCGGACTGAGAAAACCGGCAGGGGTGACGATGGCGGGCAAGAGCATTTCCAAGGGTGCGATGTGGATCCTCATGGGGCTTCTCATCATCGGGCTCGGCGGTTTCGGTATCACCAATCTGGGCGGGCGGGTGCAGAGCATCGGCTCGGTCGGGACCGCCGAGATCGACGTGCAGACCTATGCCCGCGCGCTGCGTAACGAGATCGAGGCGCTTGCCGCCGAGCGGGGCGAGTCGATCAGCATGGCCGAGGCCGAGGCGGCGGGGCTAGACCGGCGGGTGCTGTCGCGCCTCGTCTCGCAAGCCGCGCTCGAACATGAGGCACATGTGCTCGGGATATCTGTGGGCGACGAGACGCTGCGCGACGAGATCGTGTCGATCCAGGCGTTCCAGGGCGCGGGTGGCGGGTTCGACCGCGAATCCTATCGTTTCGCGCTGGAGCAGGCGGGGCTGAACGAAGCCGAGTTCGAGGCCAGCATCCGCGCCGAGACCGCGGCATCACTGGTGCAGGATGCGGCGCTCTCCGGGGTGTCGGCGCCCGAGGCCCAGGTCGATACGCTACTGAGCTATCTCGGCGAGCGGCGCAGCCTGGCCTTTGCCATGCTGGACCGCGGCGATCTGCGGACCGGTCTGCCCGCGCCCACCGAGGAGGAGCTGCGCGCCTACCACCAGTCCCACCTGCCCGAATTCACCACGCCCGAGACACGGCAGATCACCTATGTGCGGGTCACGCCGGAAATGCTCGTCGATACGGTCGAGGTGGACGAGGCCGCGCTGCGCGCCGCCTACGAGGAGCGCGAGGCCGAGTTCAACACGCCCGAGCGGCGGCTGGTCGAGCGGCTGGTCTTTTCCGACGAGGCCGCCGCGCGCGATGCGATGGCCCGGATCGAGGCGGGCGAGGATTTCGAGACGCTGGTCACGGAGCGCGGGCTCGACATGGCCGATGTCGATCTGGGCGACGTGAGCGCCGCCGATCTCGGCCCCGCCGCCGATGCGGTGTTCGACACGCCGGCGGGCGAGGTGACCGGCCCGGTCGAGACCGACCTGGGCCCGGCGCTATTTCGCGTCAACGCGGTGCTCGCGGCGCGCACCACCCCGTTCGAGGAGGCGGTGCCGCAATTGCGCGAGACGCTGGCCGCCGACCGCGCGCGTCGGGTGATCGACACCGTGTCGGAGACCGCGGACGACATGCTCGCGGCGGGCGCGACGCTGGAGGAAGTGGCGCAGCAGACCGAGATGGAGCTTGGCGAGGTCGCCTGGCATCCGGAGCTTGCCGAGGGAATCGCGGGTTACCCGGCGTTTCGCGCGGCAGCGACCGAGGTGCAGCAAGGTGACTACCCGCAGATCGAGGCGCTGGGCGATGGCGGGGCCTTTGCGCTGCGCCTCGACGGAACCCGCGAGCCGCGCATCCGCCCGCTCGAAGAGGTGCGCGACGCGGTAGAACGGGGCTGGCGCCGACAGGCGGTGGTCGCGGCGCTCAAGGGACAGGCCGCGCCCGCCATCGAGGCCTTGCAGAGTGGCGAGAGCTTTGCCGCGCAGGGGCTATCGCCGACCGAGCTCGACGGCATCACGCGGCGCGATTACCGTGCCGACGCACCGCCGGATTTCATCGAGACGGTGTTCTCAATGACCCAAGGCGAGGTGCGCGTGATTGAGGGCGCGGGCCGTATCCATATCCTGCGGCTCGACGGGATCGCCCCCCCTGCCGAGGACGACCCCGATCTTGCGCGCATCGCCGAGAGCCTGCGCACGCAGATCGAGAGCGCGCGGGCGCTGGATCTATTCCAGCTTCTCGCCAGCGATATCCGAGAGCGCGCAGGCGTCAATCTCGACCAGGCGGCGATCAACGCCGTCCATGCCAACTTCAACTGAGGGCGCACGCACGTGAACCTGACGCCGGATTTCGAGAGCTTTGCCCGCGCCCACGGGGCGGGCGAGAACCAGATCGTGTACACGCGCCTTGCTGCCGATCTCGACACGCCGGTGTCGCTGATGCTCAAGCTGACGGGGGCGGCGCGCGACGCCTTTCTGCTGGAATCCGTCACCGGCGGCGAAGTGCGCGGGCGCTATTCCATCATCGGCATGAAGCCCGACGTGATCTGGCAGTGCCACGGGAACACGAGCCGTATCAACCGCGCTGCCCGGTTCGACGCCGACGCCTTTGAAGAGCAGGAGGGCGACCCGCTCTCAAACCTTCGTGCGCTTATCGCCGAGAGCCGCATCGCCCTGCCCGACGACCTGCCGGCGGCGAGCGCGGGGCTGTTCGGCTACCTCGGGTATGACATGATCCGGCTGGTCGAGCATCTACCCGACACGCCGCCCGACACGCTGGGCCTGCCCGACGCGGTGATGCTGCGCCCCTCGGTGGTGGCGGTGCTCGACGGGGTCAAGGGCGAGGTGATCGTCGTGGCCCCTGCATGGGCAGAGGCCGGTCAATCGGCGCGCGCGGCCTATGCCCAGGCCGCCGAGCGGGTGATGGACGCGGTGCGCGACCTCGACCGCGGCCTGCCGCAGGCCAGCCGCACGCTGGGCGAGGCGCAGGAGGATGCCGCGCCGGTGTCGAATTTCACCAAGTCGGGCTATATGGCGGCGGTCGAGAAAGCCAAGGAATACATCCGCGCAGGCGACATTTTCCAGGTGGTGCCGTCACAGCGCTGGACGCAGCCGTTCACCTTGCCACCCTTTGCGCTCTATCGTTCGCTGAGGCGCACCAACCCGTCGCCGTTCATGTTCCATTTCGATTTCGGCGGCTTCCAGGTAATCGGTGCCAGCCCCGAGATCCTGGTGCGGGTGATGGAGGGCGAGGTAACGATCCGCCCGATCGCGGGTACCCGTCCGCGCGGCGCCACGCCGGAGGAGGATCGCGCGCTGGAGGCGGACCTGCTGGCCGACGGCAAGGAACTGGCCGAGCACCTGATGCTGCTCGATCTGGGCCGCAACGACGCGGGGCGCGTGTCGAAAATCGGCACGGTGCGGCCGACCGAGAAACTCGTCATCGAGCGGTATTCCCACGTCATGCACATCGTCTCGAACGTGGTGGGAGAGCTGGCCGAGGGGGAGGACGCGCTCTCGGCGCTGCTCGCGGGGCTGCCCGCGGGCACCGTCTCGGGGGCGCCCAAGGTGCGCGCGATGGAGATCATCGACGAGCTGGAGCCGGAAAAGCGCGGTGTCTATGGCGGCGGCGTCGGCTATTTCAGCGCGGGCGGCGACATGGATGTGTGCATCGCGCTGCGCACGGCGGTGGTGAAGGACCGCGACCTCTACATACAGGCGGGCGGCGGCGTCGTGTTCGACAGCGACCCCGAGGCCGAGTACATGGAGACGGTCCACAAATCCAACGCCATCCGCCGCGCGGCGGCGGACGCGGCGCGATTCTCGGGCGAAGGCAACGGGTGAAGGCGCGTTGGGCGCGGGTGGCATAAAGCGGTCGTTCAGCGTAAGGCTTGGGTGGCCGCGCAGCGCCCGACCGCCGGGTGGGCGCAGTTCAGTTTGTGCTATGCGATTTATGGTGCAAGACACTTCAATGATCACCGCTACTTGCGACGTTGATGAGCGCCCGCCCGAGGGGGCGGTCGGGCGCTGCGCGGCGGCGCGTTCCGCGCCTTGATTCCGCGCAAGTGGGCCAAGTCCGGAAAGTCCGCTTCAGGCCAAGCGCAGCCGGATGCCATCGCGCGCAACCCTTGAACCGGGTTGATCCATGTCAAGGCAGCGGGCTGGCCGGATAAAATATATTCTGAATATCGAATATATTGGGAGACACACCATGACTACCCTTCCCCATCTCTGCCGCCGCGCCGCCGCGGCGCTCCTGCTTGCCGGATTCTCGCTGGCCCCGCTCGGGCTCGCCGCGGCGCCGCTGGACCTGCAAGAACCCGTCGCCGCCGACAGCCTCAAGGAAAGCAAGCGCACCGCCCCCGGTCTCTACATCACCGCCGCCGAGGCGGGCCGGGTGCTGGAGGCGCAGGACAATGTCGCGCTGATCGACGTGCGCACGCCGTCGGAGATCATGCTGATCGGGTACGCGACGAAGGCGGCGGCCAATATCCCGTCGAAATTCGTCGATCCGAACCTCGCGGAAACCTCGCTCAAGGGCGAGTACGGAATGGTCGACAACCCCGCCTTCGTGGACGAGATGAAAGCCTGGCTTGCCAGCGACGCCGCCCGCGGCATCGACACGCTGCTGGTGATGTGCCGCTCGGGTTCGCGCAGTGCGGCGGCCATCGGCAAGCTGGTGGAGGCGGGTGTCGACGTGACGCTCTACAATGTCGTCGACGGGTTCGAGGGCGACAAGAACAAGGCCGGCGTGCGCGCCGTCAACGGCTGGCGCAACGCGGGCCTGCCCTGGACCTACAAGATCCGCGAGGGGCTGCGCCCCACCAACTGAGCGCTTGTGGCGCGCGCCTCTGTGGGGCAAGAGGCGGGCATGGCCCGCCTCGTCCTGTTCAACAAGCCCTGCGGGGTGCTGTCGCAATTCACCGACCGGGGCACCGAGGGCAGCCCCCGTGCGACGCTGTCGGATTTCATCGACCTGCCCGGCGTCTATCCCGCCGGGCGGCTGGATCGCGACAGCGAGGGGCTGTTGTTGCTGACCGATGATGGAAAGCTTCAGGATCGCATCGCAAGCCCCCGTTACAAGGCGGAAAAAACGTATCTCGTGCAGGTTGAGGGGGTGCCGGACGCGGCCGCTATTGACGCGCTGCGGCGGGGTGTCGTGCTCAAGGACGGACCGACGCGGGCCGCGCAGGTTCGCCAGATCGACCCGCCGGACCTGTGGCCCCGCGATCCGCCGGTGCGTTATCGCAAGTCGGTGCCCGATCGCTGGCTGGAAATCACCATCACCGAGGGGCGCAACCGGCAGGTGCGTCGCATGACCGCCCATGTCGGCCACCCGACCTTGCGGCTGGTGCGCTGGCGGGTGGGGGAATGGACGCTTGACGGCCTCGCCCCGGGCGAATGGCGCGAGACGCGGGCCTAGCCGCTATTCCGCGCCCTGCCGCAGCACCGCCGAGACCGGCACGAGGCCCACGCTCGCCGCACGATCCTGAAGGCCCCAGAGCAGGAGCGCGCTGATCGTGTCGGCGCGCAGCCGGCCGACCATGATGACGCCTTCATCCTGCTGCGTGGCGCGCATCGCGGCGTTGTCGAGAAAGCGGCGCACGGCGGCGGCATCCTGCCCCTCTGCGTCGAAATCGCGGAACAGCGTCGCCGCAGGCACGCCCTCGCGCGCGATGAGTTTGCGCGCGGTGTCGAGCCCGTTGGGCCGCATCACGAGGCCGTGGCCGCTCTCCAGCAGGATCGGGGCAAGCTGCGCACTGGCCGCGCGCGAGGTCTGAAGGCCGGTGCCGTCGCCCTCGATCACCGCGACCGCCTGCGGCACGCGGTCGAGCCAGGCGGACATCGCGGTTTCAACATCCGCCGCCGTCGCCGCCTCGGGCAGGTCGGCGGCGAGCAGCACCTCGAACCCGGCCTCGCGATAGCGCGCAGCCGCCTGCGCCGCATCCGCGCGGCTGGCCGGGATGGCGATGCTCAGCGGGTAGGGAAACGCCTCGAGCGCGGCGAGCCCAAGCGCGTCCTGCCCCTCGTCGATCAGCACGATGGCCATCAGCGGCTTGTCACGCGGCACGTCGACCTCGACGGCATTGCGGGCAAGCGCGCCCTGTGCCTCAGGGACGGTCTCTGGCTCTGGCTCGGCTGCGGACGCTTCCTCTTCGGGCGGTGTCTCGCCGATGCGCGGCAGACGGTCGGTGCTGACGTCCCCCACGCGGTCGCCGGTGAGGGCGCCGCCGCTCTCTGGCACGATCCGGCGCGGGGTGGGGGCGGTCTCGGGCGCGCCGTCGTCAGGGGGAATGGCGGCGACGCTGTCGTCGGCAGGCGCCGTGCCGTCCGCCTGCGCGTCAGCGGCCTGCGTCGCCGCATCGCCGGTCGCGTCAGCCGGGGCCTGCTGCGTGTCGGGACTTGCCAGCCCGGCATCGCTCTCGCCGGGGTCGGGGCTTGGGGGTTGGGCCGGTTCGGTCGAGATCGACAGTCGCGTCTCGTCCTCGGGTCGCGCGGGGGCCGGGGCCTGCGGGCTGGGCAGAACCGGGCTGTCGCTCTGGACCGCGACGCCGCCCGTATCCGGCGCATCGGCGGGCGGCGCGCCGAGCGATGTCGCGTCGCCCGTGGCCGGCGCCGGGGCGGTATCGGCCCCGCTCAGGCCGCGCGTGTCATCGCGGGCCGGTTCGGGCACGCGCGGCGCGGCGGCGGGGTCGGGGCCGTCCCCGACCTCCGGCAGTGCCGTCTCGCGATCCTCGCGCACCGCGTCGAAGCCCGAGCCCGGCGGCACCTCGACCGAACCGGCATCGGGGGCCTGCTTGCGCAGCGCCGCCATGTCGGCGAGATCGACCACCACCGACGCGGTGCCAAGCACAAGGCCAGACACGACAAGGCCTGTCATCATTCCCGCCAGAACACCGCGCATTGCCGCCCTCGCCCCTTGTTTCTTCCGCCCGTTCGCCCTTGTTTCCGGCCTAGCGCCCCTTGACGGTCCGGCGCAAGCCTGAACAAGTATACCGCGACCGGCCCCAAGGCCAACAGCCCCGTTGCCAGAGGACAGGCGCCATGCTGCTCTTGATCGACAATTACGACAGTTTCACCTACAACCTCGTGCATTACGTGGGCGAACTGGGGGCCGAGACGCGCGTCGTGCGCAACGACGCGATGGACGTGGCCGAGGCGATGGCGCTCCGGCCCGCCGGCATCCTGCTCTCGCCCGGCCCCTGCGACCCGGATCAGGCGGGCATCTGCCTCGACCTGACGCGCGCGGCGGCAGAGGCGAACATCCCGCTTCTCGGCGTGTGCCTCGGGCATCAGGCCATCGGGCAGGCCTTTGGCGGGCGCGTCATCCGGCATTCCGATATCGTGCATGGCAAGATGGGTGAAATCCGGCACAACGGCACAAGCGTGTTCGCGGGGCTGCCCTCGCCTTTTGACGCGACGCGCTATCACTCGCTCGTGGTCGAGCGCGACAGCCTGCCCGATTGCCTCGAGGTCACCGCCGAGCTGGCCGACGGCACGATCATGGGCCTGCGTCACCGCGCGCACCCGATCCACGGCGTGCAGTTCCACCCCGAATCCATCGCCTCGCAGCACGGCCACGCGCTGTTGCGCAATTTTCTCAACATGATGCAGGTGCCGGCATGAGCGACATCCGCCCGCTCATCGCCGCCGCCGCCGACCGGGCGCTCACGCGCGGCGAGGCCGAGGCGGCCTTTACCATCCTGTTCGAGGGCGAGGCGACGCCGGCGCAGACCGGTGGCATTCTCATGGCGCTGCGCACCCGCGGCGAGACGGTGGACGAGTACGCCGCCGCCGCCGCCGTGATGCGCGCGAAATGTCACAAGGTACGCGCGCCCGAGGGGGCGATGGACATCGTCGGCACGGGCGGCGACGGCAAGGGCACGCTCAACATCTCGACCGCGACGGCGCTCGTCGTGGCCGGGGCGGGCGTGGTGGTGGCCAAGCACGGCAACCGCAATCTCAGCTCGAAATCGGGTGCGGCGGATGCGCTGGGGATGCTGGGCGTGAAGGTGATGATCGGTGCCGAGGCGGTGGAAAAAGTGCTCGCGGAGGCGGGTATCGCCTTCATGATGGCGCCGATGCACCACCCGGCGATGGCCCATGTCGGCCCCGTGCGGGCAGAGCTTGGCACGCGCACGATCTTCAATATCCTCGGGCCGCTGACCAACCCGGCTGGGGTGAAGCGGCAGCTGACCGGCGCGTTCTCGCGCGATCTGATCCGCCCGATGGCCGAGACGCTGGGGCAGTTGGGGTCCGAGCGCGCGTGGCTCGTGCATGGCAGCGACGGCACCGACGAGATGACCATCACCGGCATCACCTGGCTCGCCGCGCTGGAAGAGGATGGCAGCATCCGCGAGGCGGAGCTGCATCCCGAGGATTTCGGCCTGCCTGTCCACCCGTTCGAGGCGATCCTCGGCGGCACACCCGAGGAAAACGGCCGCGCGCTCGCGGCGCTGCTCGACGGGGCAAAGGGGGCCTATCGCGATGCCGTGCTGTTGAACGCCGCCGCGGCGCTTACCGTCGCCGGGCGCACAGACGATCTGCGCGAGGGCGTGACGATGGCCGCCGAGAGCATCGATTCGGGCGCCGCGCGGATGCGGCTCGCCGCGCTCGCCAAAGCTACATCGGAGGCCCAATGACCACCCCCACGATTCTCGAAAAGATCAAGGCCTACAAGCTCGAGGAGATCGCCGCCGCCAAGGCCGAGCGCCCCTTCGACGAGATCGAGGTCGATGCCCGCGCCGCGCCGCCGGTGCGCCCGTTCGGCGAAGCCGTGTTGCAAGCGTCCAAGACCGGCTATGGCCTGATCGCCGAGATCAAGAAGGCGAGCCCCTCCAAGGGCCTCATCCGCGCCGATTTCGATCCCGCCGCGCTGGCCGAAGCCTATGCCGAGGGCGGGGCGGCGTGCCTGTCGGTGCTGACCGATGGGCCGAGTTTCCAGGGCGCGCCGGAGTATCTGCGCGCAGCCCGCGAGGCGTGCGATCTGCCGGTGCTGCGCAAGGATTTCATGTACGATCCCTACCAGGTGGCCGAGGCGCGGGCATGGGGCGCCGATTGCATCCTCATCATCATGGCCAGCGTGTCAGACGCGCAGGCGCTCGAGCTTGAGGCGGCCGCGACCGAATGGGGGATGGATGCGCTCATCGAGGTGCACAACCGCGAAGAGCTTGATCGCGCGGAGGCGCTCGCCTCGCGCATGATCGGCATCAACAACCGCAACCTGCACAGCTTCGAGACCAGTCTCGACACCACACGCAAGCTGTCGAAATTCGTACCGCCCGAGTGCATGATCGTCAGCGAGAGCGGGCTGGCCACGCCCGACGACCTCGCCGAGATGGCCCGTTACGGCGCGCGCGCCTTTCTCATCGGCGAGGTGCTGATGCGCTCGGATGACGTGGCGGCGGCGACCCGCGCGCTGCTGGCTAATCCGCTCACCGCCGGGGGCATCTGATGGCCGGGCTCACCCATTTCGACGAGCGCGGCGCGGCGCATATGGTGGACGTGTCCGACAAGGACGTGACCGCGCGGGTGGCCGTGGCCGAAGGTCACATCAAGATGTCCCCGCAAACCTTTGATATCATTGCCGAAGGCCGGGCGAAGAAGGGCGATGTTCTGTCGGTGGCGCGGCTGGCGGGGATCATGGGCGCCAAGAAGACGCCCGACCTGATCCCGCTCTGCCACCCGCTGCCGGTGACCCGCGTGGCGGTGGACCTGACCCTCGACCCGGACCTGCCGGGCATACGGATCGAGGGCACGGTCAAGACCACCGGGCAGACGGGCGTCGAGATGGAGGCGCTCACCGCCGTTTCGGTGGCGGCGCTCACGGTCTATGACATGGCCAAGGCGGTGGATCGCGCGATGGAGATCGGCGGCATCCGGGTGGTTCTCAAGGATGGCGGCAAATCGGGGCGTTACGAGGCGACATGATCTCCGTATCAGAGGCCCTCGACCGGCTTTTCACGCTGATCTCACCTCTCGATGTCGAGGAGGTGCCGCTCGCGGAAGCGGCGGGGCGTATCCTCGCCCGCGACGTGGCGGCGAGCCGCGATCAGCCGCCCTTCTCCGCCTCGGCGATGGATGGCTATGCGATCGCCGAGACCCCTGCCCCCGGCGCGGTGCTGAGCGTGATCGGCGAGGCGGCGGCGGGGCACGGTTTTGGCGGCACGGTGGGGACGGGCGAGGCGGTGCGCATTTTCACCGGCGCGCCAGTGCCCGAGGGCGCGACGCGCGTGATCATGCAGGAGGACGTGACGCGCGAGGGGGCGGCCATCACGCTGGGCGACGGCATCGGCGCGGGCGACAACATCCGCGCCGCGGGCTGTGATTTCCATGCCGGGCAGGCAATGTGCGCCCCGCGCCGCCTGCGCCCCGCCGACCTCGCGCTGCTGGCGTCGATGAACGTGGCGTCCGTCCCGGTGCGCCGCCGCCCGGACGTGGCGCTCATCGCCACCGGGGACGAGCTGGTGATGCCCGGCGAAGACCCCAGCCCCGACCAGATCATCGCCTCCAACGCCTTTGGCCTCAAGGCCATGCTCGAGGCGCGCGGGGCAAAGGCGCGGCTCTTGCCGATCGCGCGCGACACGCGCGCCTCGCTGGAGACGGTGCTGGGGCTGGCAGAGGGCTGCGACCTGGTGCTGACCATCGGCGGCGCGTCGGTGGGCGATCACGACCTCGTCGCGCGGCTCGGGCCGGAACTGGGGATGGAGCGCGCGTTCTACAAGGTCGCGATGCGCCCGGGCAAGCCGCTGATGGCGGGGCGCATGGGCGCGGCGGCGACGGTCGGGCTTCCGGGCAACCCGGTCTCGGCGATGGTCTGCGGGCATGTCTTCGTGGCACCGATGATCGACGCGATGCTGGGGTTGGGCACGGCCCCCGCCCCACGCCGCACGGCGCCGCTCGCTGCTCCGCTGCCGGAGAATGGCCCGCGCGAGCATTACATGCGCGCGCGGCTGTCGGAGGACGGGATCGCGGCGGAGGACCGGCAGGACAGCTCGCTTCTGAGCATCCTCGCCCATTCCGATGCGCTGCTGGTGCGCCCGCCGCATGACCCGGAGCGGCAGGTTGGCGAATTGGTGGCGTATCTGCCGCTCTGAGATGGCGGGTTCTGGCCTGGAGGGGACGTTGCCGTCTGGTCCCGGCGCGGAATCAAGGCCGAAGGCCGCCGCGCCAACGCAAGCCTTGCGCTCCCGGGCAGGGCGATTACCTATCGAAGAGACGCCCTCACCACCCGCGAAAGGCCGCGCATGACCCTCGTGCTTCCGTTTGACAACAGCTACGCGCAGCTTCCGCCCCGTTTTTACACGCGCCAGAACGCGGTGCCGGTGCGTGAGCCCCGCCTCATTGCATGGAACGCGCCACTGGCCGAAGAGCTTGGCATCGAAGGCGGCAGCGACAGGGAGACCCTCGCGCGCATCTTCGCGGGTAACGAGGCGCCCGAGGGGGCCACGCCGCTGGCGCAGGTCTATGCGGGGCACCAGTTTGGTGGCTTCTCGCCGCAGCTTGGCGACGGACGCGCGCTGTTGCTGGGCGAGGTGGTGGACAGTCACGGGCAACGCCGAGACATCCAGCTAAAAGGGTCCGGCCCCACGCCCTATTCGCGCATGGGCGACGGGCGCGCCTGGCTCGGCCCGGTGCTGCGCGAATACGTGGTGTCCGAGGCAATGCACGCACTGGGCGTTCCAACCACCCGCGCGCTCGCCGCCGTTGAGACGGGCGAGCGGATCTATCGCGATCCCGGCGCCATGCCTGGCGCGGTGCTGACCCGCGTGGCGTCGAGCCACATCCGCGTGGGCACGTTCCAGTATTTCGCGGCGCGGCGCGATGCGGAGGGGCTGCGCGCGCTCTACGACTATACCGTGGCGCGGCACTGCCCACAGGTCGAAAGCCCCGCGCATCTGCTGGCCGAGGTCATCCGGCGGCAGGCGCGGCTGGTGGCGCAGTGGCTGTCCATCGGCTTCATCCATGGCGTGATGAACACCGACAACACGTCAATTTCCGGCGAGACGATAGATTACGGCCCCTGCGCCTTCATGGATACCTACCACCCGCAGACGGTCTACAGCTCGATCGACGCGCATGGCCGCTATGCCTATGACAACCAGGCGCATGTGATCGTGTGGAACATCGCGCAGTTCGCCACCGCGCTGGTGCCGCTCATGCCCGATCAGGACGCGGCCATCGAAGAATTCACCGCGCTGGTACATGCCATGCCCGAGCGGATCGAGGCCGAGTGGCGGCGCGTGTTTGCCGCCAAGATCGGTATCGCCGAGGCCGGGGAGGAGGATGCCGCGCTCGCGGGCGACCTGCTCGCACGAATGGCCGAGGGGCGGGCCGATTTCACCAACACATTCCGCGCGCTGATCGAGGGTGGCGCGCGCGACCAGTTCCTCGACCCGGCGGTCTTCGATGCGTGGGAGGCGCGCTGGCGCGCGCGGCTGGCCCGCGAGGCCGACCCGGAGGCGGTGATGCGCGCCGCCAACCCGGCTTTCATCCCCCGCAACCACCGCGTGGAGCAGATGATCGAGGCGGCGGTCGGGGGCGATCTTGCCCCATTTGAACGGCTTATGGGCGTGCTGTCACACCCCTATGACGACCAGCCCGGCGCCGCCGATCTGCGGCGCCCACCGGCGGCGTCGGAGGTGGTGCACGCCACGTTCTGCGGGACGTGAGCGGCGTAGGTCTTCGTGGTGGTCATGGCCTGGAGCGGACCCTCCCAGGCTGGTGCCAATGCGCGGAATCGAGGCGCGCTTGCGCGCCGCCGCGCAGCGCCCGACCGCCCCATCGGGCGGGCGCTTTTGCAACGCCTAAACCCGCACAATCGTTAAAGTATCTTGCACCATAAAGCAAAGACCACACCCGTTTGAGCGCCCACCCGCGGTCGGGCGCTGCGCGGCTCCTCAACCGTTGTTTGTAATGGCAGGATCAGGCCATTCACGCCCAGTAAACCGGATATCCGCGGATACGCCCCTACCGCCCCCGCACCCGGCGAAAGCACAGGATGCGCCCGCGCGAGGGGCCGGGATCATAGGTCAGACCCGAAGCGGACATGCAATCGACGATGCGCTGGATCACCGTGTCGGGATAGCGCCCGGGATGCAGCTCCATCATCACGCTGCGCACATGCGCGGGCCAGGGTGCGTCGAACAGATGCGCCTCGGCCCCCTCGATATCCATGATGACGAGACCGGGGCGCACCCGCGCCATCAGGTCACGCAGCCCCAGATGCGGCACCTCGACCACGCGCTCGGCGGCGCTTGCCTCGTCAGCGATGTGCCCCGCCCAGAAGCTGCGCGCGGCATCGAACGCGAGAGGCGCCGCTCCCCCGTCCATGCCGCCCACGGCACCGTGCAGCACCGTGACCGCGTCGAGCCCGTTGCGCGCGAGATTGCCCGCGATCACCGGCAGCAGATCGGGATTGGCCTCGACCGTGGTGACATTCTCGGCCCCGGCCACCCGCGCGCAGAGGCAGGCGATGTAGCCGATCCCCGATCCCAGTTCCAGCACCCGCTGCCCGGCGCGCAGCCGCATCAGCGCCGCGCGCGCCTCGTGTCCCTCGTAGCCACCCGAGGCGAGCTTGGCCCGGATGCGATCGTTGAGATGGCTGTCGGGCACCTCCAGCCGCAGGCCCTCGATCTCGAATTCCGCCATGCCCTGCCCCTTGCCGTTGATTCCGCCGCGTGCTCACCCTACACCACCCTCACCTGAGAACGGGAGCAACGGCAATGCAGCTCTTTGTGGGCCTTGGCAATCCGGGCGCGAAATACGCGCGCAACCGCCACAATATCGGCTTTATGGCGGTGGACGCCATCGCCGCGGATCACGGCTTCGGGCCGTGGCGGGCGAAGTTCCGGGGTCGCGTGGCCGAGGGCGCGCTGGGCGGCGAGAAGGTCCTTCTGCTCAAGCCCGAGACGTTCATGAACCTCTCGGGCGAGTCGGTGGCCGAGGCCGCGCGCTTCTACAAGCTGGGCCCCGGGGATGTGGTGGTGTTCCACGACGAGCTGGACCTTGCGCCCGGCAAGCTGCGCGTCAAGCGCGGCGGCGGGCATGCGGGTCATAACGGCCTACGCTCGATCCACGCGCATCTCGGGGCCGAGTATGCGCGCGTGCGGCTCGGCATCGGCCATCCCGGCCACAAGGACCGGGTGAGCGGCTACGTGTTGCAGGATTTCGCCAAGGCGGATGCCGGTTGGCTCGATGACCTGATGCGCGGCATCAGCGATGGCGCGCCGTGGCTCGCGCAGGGCAAGCCCGACCGGTTCCAGAACGCCGTGGCGCAGCGCATGGCACCGGCTCACCCTGCTGCCAAGGCCGCCACCCCCCCGACCCAGAAAGAGCCGGAAGAGCCGGAAGAGCCGCCCGAGGACGACCGCAGCCCGCTGCAGAAACTGGTCGACAGGTTCCGTTAAGCCGCGGCCTCCCCGGGTCGATGCGTGCTACCGCGGACCCGGCTTTCGCAAGGATCAGCCGCGCCGGATCTCGACCCTGCGGCCCTCTGCCGGGGCCTCGTTGCGGCGCGGAATGGTGACGCTGAGCACGCCATCCTTGAGATCCGCCTCAACCTTGTCGCCATCGGCGTCGGGTGGCAGCCGGAACGACCGGCTGAAGCGGCCATATTGCCTCTCCGAGAAGAACCACGTCTCGCCCTTCTCCTCGCGGGTGGCGGATTTCTCGCCGGTGACGGTCACCGCGCCGTCATGCACCGACAGCTCGATATCCTTTTCCTCAACACCGGGCAGTTCCATCGTGATGCGATAGGCGTCCTCGTTCGACGAGGCATCCGAAGCAGGGGCCAGCCAATCGGCCACGCGCGCCCCGAAATTTCGCAGCGGTTCATAAAGCTGGGGCCAAAAGCCAGCGACATGGGTTTTCTCGACCATTGCAGCATCCTCCTTTGCGTTGCAGTGTCATGAAATTACACTGCGGAGATGGGAATTTCCTTGATCCGCCTCAAGTCGGGAGAGGGCGATGCGCGCACTGTTGCAACGGGTGAGCGAGGCGGAAGTGACCGTCGAGAACGCGGTGATCGGGCGCTGTGACGGGGGGCTCCTGATCCTCGTCTGCGCCATGCAGGGCGATGACGAAGCCGCCGCCGAACGGCTGGCGGGCAAGGTCGTGAAGCTGCGCATCTTTCGCGACGGTGAGGGACGGATGAACCGCTCGGTTGCGGATGTGGGGGGCAGCGCACTGGTGGTCAGCCAGTTCACGCTGGCCGCCGACACCTCGCGCGGGAACCGGCCCGGCTTTTCCGCAGCCGCCCCGCCCGAGGAGGGCCGCCGCCTTTACGAACATTTCGCGGCGTCGCTCGCGGCGCTCGGCGTGCCGGTGGAGACCGGGCAATTCGCAGGCGACATGCGGGTGAGCCTCGTCAATGATGGCCCCGTCACGATCTGGATGGAGAGCTGAGGCCAGTCAACCCAGAAGGGCGAGCGACGGGAATACCTCCAGCAGCCAGTAGGAGAAATCCGAGAACCCGCCGGTGAGCATCAGGAGGCCGATGGTCCACAGGAGCAGGCCCATGACGCGCTCGATCTGCGCCATGTGGCGCTTCATCCACCCCATCAGCCCGGTGAGGCGCGGCAGGAAGGCCGCGACCAGCAGGAACGGCACGCCGAGGCCCATGGCATAGACCGCGAGCAGCGTGGTGCCGCGGGCCACGTTGGCCTCGGAGGCGGCGAGCGACAGGATCGCGCCCAGTTGCGGGCCGATGCAGGGTGTCCAGCCAAAGGCAAAGGCCAGCCCCAGCACATAGGCCCCCAGCGACGAGCCACCCCTGTCGCCCGCGTCGATCCGCGCCTCGCGGTCGAGAAAACCGATGCGGTAAACGCCCACGAAATGCGCACCGAACCCCATCACAAGGATGCCCGCGATGATATTGAACCAGTCCTGGTATTGCAGGAACGCCCGCCCCAATGCAGAGGCGGTGAAACCCAGGAACAGGAAAACCGTCGAGAGCCCCAGCACGAAGAACAGCGCGGGCACCACGGCGCGGGCGCGCGCATGACCTTCTTGCGACAACTCGTTGAGGCTCACCCCGCTCATGTAGGCGAGATAGGGCGGCACGATGGGCAACACGCAGGGGCTGAGGAACGAGACGAGCCCCGCCAGAAGCGCCACGAACATTGCGGGCAGAAGCGCCGCGTCGATGATCTCGATTCCGAACATGACCCCCACATAGCCGGTCGCAACGCCCGCGTCATCAGGCAGTCTGTCACATCCTTGTGGACAGGCTGTAACAGCGCGGCTATCTGCGGGGCATGATGCCGGATCACACCCTCGACGCGCGCGGGCTGCTCTGCCCTCTGCCCGTGCTGAAGCTGCGCAAGCGGCTGAAATCGCTGACCGTGGGCGACGTGATCGCCGTGCAGGCCGACGATCCGGCAGCGATCGTGGACGTGCCGCATTTCTGCACCGAGAGCGGGCACGAACTGATCTCGACCGAAGAGGCGGGCGGCGTGCAGACCTATTTCATCAGAAAATCCGGCTGAGCGGTCCACGCGCCCCGACACCGGGCCGGGGCGCGTGAGGGATATCAGCCGAAGGACCACCAGCCGCGGCGTTTGGGCCGGGGCTGTTCCTCGGTCTCCGGTTGCTCGGAGGCGGGTTCCGGTTCCGGCGCAGGCTGTTCGGACACGGGTTCCGGCTCCGACGCAGGTTGCTCCGCCACGGGCTCCGACGCCGGTTGCTCGGCTACGGGCTCCGGCGCAGGTTGCTCCGCCGCGGGTTCCGGCTCCGGCTCGGGCGCGGGTTTGGACCCGGTCCGCTCCGCTTCCGGTGCGGGTTCCTCGGCGGCAGGCTCCGGCGCGGGTGCGTCGGCCTTCTTGCGGCGCGACACGGTCCGCCGCTTCGGCTTGGCCTCGGGTTCGGGCTGCGGTGCGTCGGCGTCGGCACTTTCCTCGGCGGCAGCGGGTTCCGGCGCGGGTTTCTTGCGGGGCGCCCGGCGTCTCTTGGGCTTTTCGGCCACCGGCGCGTCGGTTTCCTCGGCGGGCTGCGCCGGGGTTTCTGCCTGCGTGTCAGCCTGCGTTTCGACCTGTGCGTCGACCGTGTCGACCTCCGCCGCGTTCTGCGGGGCACCGTTGTCGCCCTGCCCTTCGCCCTGCCCGTCGCCGGAACGCGGCTTGCGCTTGCGGCTGCGCGAGCGACGGCGCTTCTTCTTGGGCTTCTCGGTCTCTTCGGTATCGGGCGGCGTGCTCTCGGCCTCGACCTCGGCCTCTGTCTCGGCAGGAGCCTCGACCTCGTCGTCGATGGCGTCCATCAGCGCCGCGCCCGCGGACACGAAGGCCGTGTCCGGCTCGCGCACGGTGCGGGTGGCGGTCTTGAGCTTTTCGAGCGTGAAATCGGGGCTGACCAGCGACGGGTCACCCTCGATGCGCACCGACAGGCCATAGCGCGCCTCGATCCCGGCAACGTGCTCGCGCTTGTGGTTGATGAGGAAGTTGGCGATACCCACCGGTGCGCGCACGAGCACCTCGCGCGAGCGGCGGCGCACGCCCTCCTCCTCGATCTGGCGCAGGATCGACAGCGACATGCTGTCATCCGACCGGATCAGGCCAGTGCCGTGGCAATGCGGGCAGGGTTGCGTGCTGGCCTCGAGCATGCCGGGGCGCAGGCGCTGACGGCTCATCTCCAGCAGACCGAAGCCCGAGATGCGCCCCACCTGGATGCGCGCACGGTCGGTCTTGAGCTTGTCCTTGAAGCGCTTTTCCACCGCCGCGTTGTTCTTGCGCTCGTCCATGTCGATGAAGTCGATGACGATGAGCCCGGCGAGGTCGCGCAGGCGCAACTGGCGGGCAACCTCGTCGGCGGCCTCGAGATTGGTCTGGAGCGCGGTTTCCTCGATCGAGCCCTTCTTGGTGGCGCGGCCCGAGTTCACGTCGATGGCGACGAGCGCCTCGGTCACGCCGATCACGATATAGCCGCCCGAGGGCAGTTGCACCGCCGGGTTGAACATGCCAGCGAGATAGCTCTCGACCTGATGGCGCGCGAAGAGCGGCATCGCATCGGTGTAGTGCTTCACGTTCTTGGCGTGGGACGGCATGATCATCTTCATGAAGTCCTTGGCGATGCGGTAGCCGCGCTCGCCCTCCACCAGAACCTCGTCGATCTCGCGGTTGTAGAGGTCGCGGATCGAGCGTTTGATGAGGTCGCCTTCCTCGTAGATCTTGGCCGGCGCGATGGAGCGCAGCGTCAGCTCGCGGATCTGCTCCCACAGGCGCTGAAGATACTCGTAATCGCGCTTGATCTCGGCCTTGGTGCGCTTGGCCCCCGCCGTGCGGATGATGAGGCCCGCGCCCTTGGGCACGTCGATCTCGGCGGCGATTTCCTTGAGCTTCTTGCGGTCGGCGGCGAGCGTGATCTTTCGGCTGATGCCGCCACCGCGTGCGGTGTTGGGCATCAGCACGCAGTAACGCCCGGCGAGGCTGAGGTAAGTGGTCAGCGCCGCGCCCTTGTTGCCGCGCTCTTCCTTGACCACCTGCACCAGCATGATCTGGCGGACCTTGATGACCTCCTGGATCTTGTAGCGGCGCGGGCGCGGCTTGCGCGCGGGGCGGATGTCTTCGCTGTCATCCTCGTCGGCGACCGATTCGATGCTGTCATCGTTGGTCGAGTGGTCACGCGTGTCACGCGCGTCGGGCGTGTCCTCCTCCGTCTCGGGCGCGGTCTCGTTGTCCTCGCCTTTGGCGGTATTCGCGGCCCGCTCCGCGTCCGGCTCCTCGACCGGGGTTTCGGCGACACGCTCCATCGGCGAGCTGCCTTCGTCCTCGTCATCGCCGAGGTCGATGGTTTCCATACCGGAGATGTCTGCGCTGGTCACCGCGTCGTCCGACGCGGTCTTTTCCGTCTTGGCCCTGGGGCGCGACCGCGAGCGGGAGCGGGAGGCGCGCTTGGGCTTTTCCTCTTCATCCTGCTGGGCCTGGGCGAGCGCCTCTTCCTCAGCCATCAGCGCCTCTCGGTCGGCCACCGGGATCTGGTAGTAATCTGGGTGGATTTCCGAAAAGGCGAGAAAGCCGTGCCGGTTGCCGCCATACTCGACAAAGGCCGCCTGGAGCGAAGGCTCCACGCGCGTGACCTTAGCGAGATATATGTTTCCGGCTAGCTGACGTTTGTTTTCAGACTCAAAATCGAATTCCTCGACCTTGTTTCCGTCGACCACCACGACGCGGGTTTCCTCCGCGTGGGTGGCATCAATAAGCATTTTCTTGGCCATGTGTTCCGTATGCACGACCGCGTGGCGACCGGCCCGGGGGGCGCGGCGCCTTGCGGTCTGTGTCTGTCAGGGGCGAGGACGGGCGCAAAAGCGCCGCAGGCGCCGGGCGCTGCCGATATCGGTGTCTTGCCTGTTGCGCGCGTCATCGCGGTTCTTCACTCCGACCCCTCTGCGGGGGCCAATTCAGCGCCCGGTCGGGCCATTCGGCACGGCAACGGGCGAGCGTGCGGTCCCCACGCGGGGGGCCAATCGGTCTGTTCAGCCGCAGGGATTGCGATCCAACGGATACCTGAAACAGCGAATCTCGTGGCAAAACCCGGGGTATCGCACCGGGATCGCCTCATGTCACAGTAAAGCCACCGGTGACAAAAACACAATGGCCAAAATGCGTGCGCGCCCTCAGCCGAGGTAATCGGCGCGGCTGAGCGCATATTTTGCCATCTTTTCGTTGAGGGTACGGCGCGGCAGGCACAGCTCGTCCATTACCGCCTGCACCGAGCCCTTGTGGCGGCGCATGGTGTTGTCGATGAGCATCCGCTCGAACGCCTCGACATATTCCTTGAGCGGCTTGCCCTCGGTCGTCATCACCGGCTGCATGTCCTCGTGATCGGACATCAGAAGCGACGTGAGCGTACCTGTGCCGCGCCGCGACTGGAGCACGGCGCGCTCGGCGATATTGAAAAGCTGGCGCACGTTGCCGGGCCACGGCGCCTGCAGGAGTTGCGTGGCTTCCTGCGCGCTGACCTGCGGGGCGTCACAGCCGTAATCCTCGGCGAACTGTTCGACGAAACGGGTGAACAGCGTCAGGATATCCTCGCCGCGCGCGCGCAGCGGCGGCACCGTCAGCCGCAGGCTGGCCAGCCGATAGAACAGGTCGGGGCGCAGCGCATCCTCGCAGGTGCGCCCCTCATCCTGCATGTTGGAGATGGCGACGATGCGGGTCTCGGGCGGGGTGCCCTCCTCGTTGAGAGCGGTCAGCATCCGCGCCTGTACCGTGTCGGACAGCGCCTCGACATCCTCGAGCACGAGGGTGCCGCCGCGCGCCTCCTCGACAGCCGGCAAGCGATTGTCGCAGGACTCCACCGGGCCGAACAGGCGCCGCGCGAGCGCGCCCTCCTCGAAGGCGGCGCAGGAGAGCGTGACGAAATTGCGCCCCGCGCGGTTTCCGGCGGCGTGGAGCGCGTGCGCCACCAGCGTCTTGCCGGTGCCGGTCTCGCCCTCGATCAGGACATGGCCGTCGGCCTGCCCGAGGTCGAGGATATCCTCGCGCAGCCGCTCCATCGCCGGCGAGGTGCCGATGAGCTTCTTCATCAGCGTGCTGCCGTCCGAGAGGTCACGCCGCAGCGACCGCGCGTCGAGAACCAGACGGCGTTTCTGCGAGGCTTTCTTGGCGAGTTCGGTCATGCGGTCGGGGTTGAACGGCTTTTCCAGGAAATCAAAGGCACCAAGGCGCATCGCCTCGACCGCCATCGGCACGTCGCCGTGGCCGGTGATCATGATCACCGGCAGGGTCGAGTCGCTGCCCATGAGGCGGCGCAGGAACTGCATCCCGTCCATGCCCGGCATCCGGATATCGGTCACCACGATGCCGGGATAGTCGGGGCCGAGTTGCTTGAGCGCGTCCTCGGCGCTGGCGAAGGTTTCCGTATCGAACCCCGACAGCGCCAGCCACTGGCTGATGGACTGGCGCATGTCACGTTCGTCGTCGACGATGGCAATCTTCATGGCAGATGGCATGGCACTTTCACTCCGCGGCTCTGGTCTCTTCGGGCAATATGGGAAGCTGAACCTCGAATACAGCCCCCCCGTCCTCGGCATTGCGTGCCGTCAGGCGGCCCCCGAGGTCGTTGACGATCCCAGAGGAAATGGCAAGGCCCAGCCCGACCCCGTCGCCGGGCAGCTTGGTGGTGTAGAATGGCTCGAACAGCTTTTCGAGATCGTCGATGCCGCCGCCATTGTCGCGCACGGTCAGCACCGCAGTGTCGCCCGCCACGAGCAGGATGTCGATGGTCGCGTCCTCGGTGTTCTCGGTGGCGTCGAGCGCATTGCGCAGCAGGTTGACGATCACTTGCTCGATGCGCACCTGGTCGCCCATCACCATCACCGGCTCCGACGGCAACGTTCGGGTGATCTGCACCTTCCTCTTGCGCAGTTGCGGCTCCATCATCGCCAGCGCCGAGGCCAGCGCATCGCCAAGATTGACAGGGGCAAAGCTGTCGCCGGAATGGCGCGCGTAAGATTTGAGCTGACGTGTGATCGCCCCCATCCGCTCGATCAGGTCGTCGATGCGCTGGAACGACACGAGCGCCTCGTCCGGGCGGTTGCGGCGCGAGAGCAGTCGCGCACCCGCGAGGTAGGTTTTCATCGCTGCGAGCGGCTGGTTGAGTTCGTGGCTGACAGCCGCCGACATCTCTCCCAGCACCGCGAGCTTGGAGCTTTGCTGGAGCGTCTGTTCGGCCTGTGCGAGGGTCTCCTGCACGCGCCTGCGCTCGGCGATTTCCCGCTGAAGCCGGGCGTTCAATGCGCGAAGCTCTGCCGACTCGCGCTGGAACAGCATCATCCGCGAGGTGGCGCGACGATTGAGATAGTAGAAGGCCAGCGCCATGAGAATCGCGAATCCCATGATTTCGAGCGCGATGTAGCCGTTCACCTTGTCGCGCACCGTGGCATAGGTTGTGAAACTCGCGATGCGCCAGCCGCGGAAAGCCACCCGCCCCTCGACGCGCATCACCGCCTGCCCGCTCAGATAAGCGTCGGCGGGCAGTGCCGTCCAGTCGGCGGTGGCCTCGATGGCGCGTTCGATCGCGCTGTCAGCCGGTTCGTGCGCAAGCGCCTCCGCCTCGGTGAGCCCGCGCCAGCGCGGTTCGGTCGCGAGCACGATCACGCCCTCGCTGTCAGTGACCATAACCGCGTCGGAAATGCCTGCCCAGGCGCTCTCGAACTTTTGCAAATCGACCTCGACGAGGATCACGCCAAGCACGCCGGACGACCCCTCGATACGCCTCGAATAGAAGAAGCTGAACTGTCCCGCCTCCTGCCGCAGCACCTTGAAAACGGTGTCGCGCGCGCGCATGGCGTCAACGAAATAAGGCGCCTGGCGCAGGTTCGTCCCGAGGCGGGTGCGCTCGGTCGCGGCCACCACGCGCCCGTCCTTGTCCAGAAGCGCCAGTGAGGCGGCGCCAATCTCGTCAAGAAACGAGATGAGGCGCTGCGTGGATCGCGCGTAGTCCTGGCTACCCAGCGCGGAGATCAGCGCGGGATCGCGGGCCAGAAGCTGCGGCACGATGGCGTTCTGGCGCAACTCGCTCAGCAGGTTGCCGCTGTAGAGCAGCAGCCGCAGCTCGGCGCGGTTGCGCGTGTTCTCGGTGAAACGGTCGGTGAGCAACCGGTGCGTGGTCAGCACCACCACCACCGCCACCAGGAACAGCCCCGCAAGCACCAGCCGCGCACGCCAGGGGATGGTGCGCGGGCGCGGGGTCGGATCGGGGCGATCGGACGTTGTCATTGCCCAAGTCTAGAACGCGCGCGCCTAGCCCTCAAGCGTCACGCGGGCGCAAGCGCCCCCATCAGCCCCGCGAACATGGCCGCGCCGTCGCTGCCGCCGTGGGCGGGCTCGGCCATCCGCTCGGGGTGGGGCATCATGCCCAGCACGCGGCGGTTTTCCGACAGGATACCGGCGATGTCGCGGGCCGATCCGTTGGGATTGTCGGCGTAGCGAAAGGCAACGCGGTCCTCGGCTTCGAGCCGGTCGAGCGTGGCCTCGTCGGCGAAGTAATTGCCGTCGTGATGGGCCACGGGCACGGTGATGGTGCTGCCCGCGTCGTACCCTTGCGTGAATACGCTCTGGTTTGTGACGACCGTCAGGCCCACCGGCTTGCAGATGTATTTCAGCCCCGCATTGCGCAGCAGCGCGCCGGGCAGCAGGCCCGTTTCGGTCAGGATCTGAAAGCCGTTGCAGATGCCGAGAACATGCCCGCCCCGGTCGGCATGGGCCACCACCGCGCGGCAGATCGGCGAATTGGCCGCGATCGCGCCGCAGCGCAGGTAATCCCCGTAGGAAAAGCCCCCCGGCACGCCAACGATATCGACGCCTGCGGGCAGCGCCGTATCCTTGTGCCAGACCATCGACACCCGCGCCCCCGCGCGCTCGAAAGCCACGGCAAGATCGCGGTCACAGTTGGAGCCGGGAAAGACGATGACGGCGGCGTGCATGACAAGAGCCCTCTCATGGATGCTGTGCCGCCGCTCTAGCGCGCGGCGGCGGGCTTGTCCATCGCGCGGGTGACGGTGCCGGTCAACGCTTCGCGCGGATCACTTGCAGGAGCGGCAGGACGCGGGCCATGTCGGGCCCGTGCGCCTGCCCGGTCAGCGCCTTTCTCAGCGGCATGAAGAGGCCCTTGCCCTTGCGTCCCGTCGCCTCCTTGACCGCCGTGGTCCACTTGCCCCAGGTTTCGTTGTCATGCGGCCCCTCGGGCAGCAGCGCCATCGCCTCGGCGATGAACTCCCGGTCGTCTTCGTCGATCGCCGGCTCTGCCCCGTCGCGGAACATGATCCACCAAGCCTCCAGGTCACCCAGCGTGGAGATGTTCTCGCGCGTGACCTCCCAGAATTGCGGGCCGAGGGCCTCGGGCACGCCCAGCGCCGCGATGGTCCCCGCCACCTCGTCGTAGGGCTTCGCCGCGACGATCCGGGCGGTAAGCGGAAACAGGTCGTGCTCGTCGAACTTGGTCGGTGCCGCGCCGAACCGCTCGATGTCGAAGCCCTCGATCAGCTCTGCCATGTCGCTGCGCAGCTCCACCGGGTCGGCCGAGCCGAGCCGCGCCATCAGGCTCAGCAGCGCCATCGGCTCCACCCCCCGCGCGCGCAGGTCGCGCAGGGAAAGCGTACCGAGACGTTTCGACAGCGCCTCGCCCTGCGGCCCGGTCAGCAGCGAGTGATGCGCGAATTGCGGCGGCGTGCCGCCCAGCGCCTTGATGATCTGGATCTGCGTCGCGGTGTTGGTCACGTGGTCCGAGCCGCGCACAACATGGGTCACGCCCATCTCCACGTCATCCACCACCGAGGCCAGCGTATAAAGCACCTGCCCGTCGCCGCGAATGAGCACCGGGTCCGAGACCGAGGCCGCGTCGATGGACACCTCGCCAAGGATACCGTCCTGCCAGACGATCCGCTCGTGATCGAGCTTGAACCGCCAGACACCGTCGCCGCGCTCGGCGCGCAGCGCGGCCTTTTCCGCGTCCGTGAGGCTCAGCGCAGCGCGGTCATAGACCGGCGGGCGGCCCATGTTGAGCTGTTTTTTGCGCTTGAGGTCCAGCTCGGTCGGCGTCTCGAACGCCTCGTAGAACCGGCCCATGTCGCGCAGCCGGTCGGCGGCTCCGGCATAGCGGTCGAGCCGCTCGGATTGCCGCTCCACCCGGTCCCAGTGCAGGCCCAGCCATTCGAGATCATACTTGATCGCGTCCACATATTCCTCGCGCGAACGCTCCGGGTCGGTATCGTCGATGCGCAGGATGAATGTGCCCCCCGCCTTGGCGGCGATGAGGTAATTCATCAACGCGGTGCGCAGGTTGCCCACATGGATGTATCCGGTGGGCGACGGGGCAAAACGGGTGGTGGTCATCGGCGTCTCCTGACTGTGCCGCGGCTTTGTCACAGGGGCGCGCGATTGTCCAGATTTCAGCGGGTGCTCAGCCGTGCGTGGGCCAGGCGTGGTGATCGTCGTCGATCACGAAGGGATGCGCGTGCCTGCGCCCGCCGTGGGCGCGCAGGTGCGGGTGATCGTCGGGCAGATCGGGATGCGTGTGCTCGGGTGCGTCGGGCAGGTTCGCGGGCCACAGCCGCGCCGCCGCGACCAGCCCCAGCCCCGCGACCCCCGCCAGCAGCATCAGCGCCGGGCCCATGCCCAGGGCCTCTCCCGCCCAGCCGGCCAGCGGATAGGTCCCCAGCCAGCAGGCATGGCTGAGCGCGAATTGCGCGGCGAACACCGCCGGTCGGTCGTCTGCATGGGCCGAGCGCCGCAACAGCCGCCCCGAAGGCGTGAGGATGGCCGAATAGAGAAAGCCGAACACCGCCCAGACCGCGAGAAACACTGCCCAGCCCGGCAGCCCGTCCAGCCACAACACCGACCCCGCGACCAGCGCCACCGCCGCGAGGCCCCGCGCGCCCGCCATCATCACCCGCCGGTCGGACAGGTGATCGAGCAGCCGCGGCAGCAACAGCGCCGCCGCCATCGACCCCGCGCCGAACGCCGCCATCGCAATCGCCAGGCCACTCTCGCCGCCGCCCAGCCCGGCGCGCACCAGCACCACCGTGTTGACCAGCACGAAGGCCCCGACCGCCGCCGCCGCGAGATTGAGCGACAAGAGGCCCCGAAGCCGCGGCGTCGCGAGGTAGATGCGCAGGCCCCGCGACAGCCGCTCGCGGAACGGGCGCGCAGCGGCGGCGCGGCCCAGCGCCGGGATCGCCGATAACGCCACGAGAACGGTGGAGACGACGAAGCCCGCGAAGGTGCCGACAAACAGCCAGTGATAGCTCAGCACCGCCAGCAACAACCCCGCCAGCGCCGGGCTCAGCAGGTTCTCGAGGTCATAGGCCATGCGCGACAGCGACAGCGCGCGGGTATACTCGCGCTCCTCGGGCAGAATGTCGGGCAGCACCGCCTGGTAGGCCGGGGTAAACGTGGCCGAGGCCGCCTGCAGCACGAAGATCAGCACGTAGACCTGCCACAGCTCGGTGACGAAGGGCAGGCACAGCGCCACGCCCCCGCGCAGCGCGTCGGCCCCGATCAGCACCGCCTTGCGCGGCAGGCGCAGCGCCCAGGCCTGCGCCAGCGGCGAGAGGCCCACATAGGCCACCATCTTGATCGTGTAGGCGGTGCCCAGCACCACGCCCGCGCGTGCCCCCGCGAGATCATAGGCCAGAAGACCCAGCCCCACGGTCAGAAGCCCGGTCCCCAGAAGTGCGACGACCTGCGCGCCGAACAGGCGGGCATAGTTCCGGTTGGCGAAAAGGCTCATCATGGCGGCGACGCTACACGCGTTTAACCGCGCGGAAAACGGCACATTTCGTAGCACGCCGCGGGCCTCTCAATTTTGCGTGAGAGCCACACGCCCTACGTGCTAACGCGTTACAGTCGATCCAAACCAAACCGACAGGAGGATTCCATGTCACGCGCACCCACCCTCACCCGCCGCTGTGTCCTCGCCTCGGCCGCCGCGCTGCCGATGGCGGCCGTCACCGCCCCGGTCGCGCGCGCCGCGGCGCCGATGATGGGCGCCGGTACGACGCGGTTCAACCGCGTGACGCTCGGCGAGTTCGAGGTCACGACGCTTCTGGCCGCGACCATGCCGCGCCCCGACCCGCATTCGATCTTCGGCCTCAATGTCAGCGAAGACGCGTTCAACGCCGCCTCCGAGGCCGCCAACATTCCGACCGATCAGGCGCAGTTCTTCTTTACCCCCACGGTGGTGAACACCGGCAGCGAGCTGGTGCTCTTTGACACCGGGCTCAACCCCGAGGGCATCACGGGCGCGCTGCAGGCGGCGGGCTACACGCCCGACCAGGTGGACGTGGTGGTCATCACCCATATGCATGGCGACCACATCGGCGGGCTGATGGGCGAGAGCGGCGCAACCTTCGCCAATGCGCGCTACGTCACGTCGGGTGTCGAATTCGACGCGTGGGCGGCGATGGACAACCAGACATTCGAGGCCAAGATGCGCCCGCTGGCCGAGCAGACCAAGATGATCGGCGACGGCGCAAGCGTCGCCTCCGGCATCACCGCGATGGCCGCGCATGGCCACACCCCGGGACACACCGTCTACATGATCGAAAGCGGGGGCAGGCAACTGCTGCTCGCCGCCGATTTCGCCAATCACTATGTCTGGTCGCTCGGCTATCCCGACTGGGAGGTGAAATTCGACATGGACAAGGCCAGGGCGGCCGAAACCCGCCGCCGCCTGCTGGGTATGCTGGCCGCCGACAAGATCCCGTTCGTGGGATATCACATGCCCTGGCCCGGCACCGGCTATGTCGAGCAGGCGGGCGAAGGATACCGCTACCTGCCGACGAGCTATCAACTGATGCTCTGAGCCGCGGGGGGCCACGGACGCGGGAGGGGATATTTACAAACCCCGCGCCCTGCCCGATAGGACGGGCATGGATCAGGCGCCCCCCACCCTCGCCGCGTTCGAGCGGCTCGCGCAATCGGCCATCGACGCGCTGCCGCCGGCGTTCCGCGCCCCGGCATCGGAGGTGGTGCTTTTGGTCGTGGATTGGCCGCCCGCGCATCTCCTCGACGAGATGGAGATCGAGGACGCGCGCGATCTCACCGGGCTCTACGAAGGTATCCCGCTGACCGAGAAATCCCAGTTCGACCAGCCGCTCGGCCCCGATACCGTGTGGATTTTCCGCGAGCCGATCCTCGAGGAATGGCGCGACCGCGGCAACGTGGCGCTGCCCGATCTGGTGGCGCATGTCGTGGTGCACGAGTTCGCCCACCATTTCGGCTGGTCCGACGACGACATCGCCGCCATCGACCGCTGGTGGGAGTGACCGGGCGCCGGGGTGTGGCGCGCTACATTTGCCCCGCCTCGCGCAGCCGGTCCAACCCCGCGCGGATATAGGCGGTGCGCAGCGAGTGCCCGCCCGGATGCTGGCAGAAATCAAGGATCTCGCCGCGCGCGTTGCGCCAGCCCTCGCAGGTGAGGCCCTCGATCCCCGCGGGCTGTGCCGCGCGGAACCCGCCGAGGCGGCGATACATCGACAGCGCCTCGCGCACGTCGCCCTGCCACGTCTCGCGGATGGCGCGGCCCGTCAGCGGCACCGTGGGGTCGCTCTGGCCGTGGATATGCACGAGGCTCTCCACCGGGGTGGCGCAACGCGCGGGCGGGCGCTGCCAGAAGGTGCCGGCCACGGCGACAAACCCCGCGAATCGCTCCGGCATGGCACAGGCGAGGTTCCAGATCAGCATGGCCCCGGACGAAAAGCCCGCGCCCATCACCCGGCCCGTGTCCAACGGATACCGCCGCGCGACATCTGCCAGCACCGCCTCGACATAGGCGAATTCGCGGGCCCCGTCGGTGCCTGCGTGGCCAGGTGCGTGGGGAATCACCCAGTCGCGATCCAGCGATTTGAGCGCGATGAGCGCGAGCCCCTCCTCCGCCGCCATGCGGCGCAGGCCGCGATTGCGCATCACCGCCGCCGCCGAGCCGCGATAACCATGCGCAAAGACGATTGCGCCCACCGGCGCGCGCGCGTCCTCGGGCCATGCGATCCGGTAGTGCCGATCACCGATCCGGCAGTCGCTGTCGGCGCCGCAGGCAGCCGCGCCCTGCGCCGCAAGAAGCACCAGAATGACCTGAAAGAAAAAGACAAACCGCATATCGCACCCCGCATGATCCAGCCATGTTGCGACGCATGAGATAGCGCCGACAAGTCACATCCGCGTGGCCCCCGGCAATACCTCGCGCAAAGGTGATCGCGAGGAAACGCCCGTGGAAACGATTTGATAACGCTGCGCGCGTTCAATGCACAGGCGATTCAGGATGAAGGACGATCCCGGCATGACACGTTCGCCACTCTCCGCGCTTCTGGTGCTCGGTCTGCTTTGCGCAACCGGGGCAGAGGCTCAATCGCTCAACGAGTTGCGCACGCAGCTTCAGGCGACGTTGCAGCGCAGCCTGGGGCGCTCGATGCTCGGCGGCGCACTTCCCCATGTCAATCTGGCGACCGGCGCGGTCACCCGATACTACCCGACCGAGAACCACGAAATCATCCTCAGGATGGATGACATCTATGTCATGTGCGCCACGCTCGTCTCCGAGAACGGGGACGAGGCGCCGGTGGATTACTACATCGCCGAAAGCGACGGGCGCTTTGGCGTCATCCGGATGGAGATCGACAACCGCGCTCCGCTGCACGCGCTGATGGACGCGGGCCGCGCGGCGCGGCTGGAATGAGCGGCGCGCCCATGGCCGCCACCGCCGATCCTCGCACGCCGACGCTGAGCCTGTATCTCAAGCTCACCGCCGTGATGGTGCCTACCTTCCTCGCCTTTGCCGGGGCCGGGCTCCTGTGGCTGAGCGAGAAGAACCTCCTGCGCAGCGAGGAGGCGATGGCGATGCGCATCGGCAACGCCACCGCGCGGCTGGGCGGCGCGCTGGAACGGTTCAGCGACCAGTCAGAGGGGGCGACCGACTGGCGCGCGCCTTATGTTACCGACCTGATGCAGACGCTGCTCGGCGACCCGGCGATCCGCTGCGTCGAGCTGGTCGATCCCGGGACGCAACGCCAGCTTGCCGTGGTGCCCCGGGGATTGGGCTGCAAGGGGGCGGGCGGCGCGCTGACCCTGCCTTACGAGGTGTATTCCTGGCCGATCACCAAGCTGGTGACGCATTTCGACGAGCGCGAGATCGCAACCGTCAAGCGCTATCAGCGGGATTTCCTGCTGCTGCTGCTCGCGGGCGGCATCCTCGTCGCCGCGCTCGCCAACTGGGTGTCGTTCCGGGTGATCGTCGGGCGCCCGCTGCGCGGGCTCTTGTCGCGGCTGGAACGCGCCCGCGCCGAGGCGATCGCGGCCAACGCGGCAAAATCAGATTTCCTCGCCAGGATGAGCCACGAGATCCGCACGCCAATGAACGGCATCCTCGGCATGGCCGACCTGCTGTCGGAAACCCCGCTCTCGCCCGAACAGGAAACCTATGTCACCACCGTGGTGCGCTCGGGCGACGCGCTGCTGGCGATCATCAACGACATTCTCGACTTCTCCAAGATCGAAGCGGGCAAATTCACCCTCGCGCAAGAGCCCTACCGCCTGCGCGAGATCGTCGAGGATGTCGCGCAACTGCTCGCGCCGCTGGCATCGCGTACCGGGATCGAGCTTTACGCCCATGTCGCCCCGGACCTGCCGGAGGTGATGATCGGCGATGCCGGGCGGCTGCGGCAGGTGCTCATCAACATTGCCGGAAACGCCGTCAAGTTCACGCAGGAGGGCCATGTCGGCCTGACCGTGGCGCGGGGCGGCAAGGACGAGATCGTGATCTCGGTCCACGATACCGGCGCGGGCATTCCCGAGGACCAGCAGGGTCGGATATTCGAGGCGTTCGAGCAGGCAGGTAACGGCAGGACCACGCATCCCGGCGGCACCGGGCTAGGCCTCGCGGTGAGCTGGCAGCTCGTACAGCTCATGGGCGGCCGGATCACGCTTTCCTCGCGGCCCGGGGCCGGGTCGTGCTTTGCGATTATCCTGCCTCTGGTGCCCGCCGGCGATGCCGCCGACGCCGCGTGCAACGGGGCCCTCGCCTTGCCGGACGGCACCGCGCCGCGGGTCTGGCTGCTCGATCCGCTGCCCGACCGGCGCGCCGGGATCATGGCGCTGCTCGCACACCACGGGGCACGGGTGGCCGAGGGCGCGGGGCCGCAGGACATGGCCGCCGACCCGCCCCCCGATCTCTTGGTCATGGACGACCGCGCGTTGGCACCCGCCTGCGCGGCCCGGACACCCTGCCTCCTGCTCGGCCGGGCAGCGCAGAAGCCCCCCGCCGGTGGCGCGGTCCTGCGCAAGCCGCTGCGCGAGCGGTCGTTTCTCGACACGGTGGCGCGCCTGCTCGGGGTGGAAGCACCCCCCCGGACCACCCCGCGCATAGGGGCCGCACCGGGGGCCGAGCGGACCGCGCCGGCCGCGGCCTGGGCCAGTGGCCTGACCGTGCTCGCCGTCGACGACAACGCCACCAACCGGCTGCTGCTCGAACGGTATTTCGCGAATTCCGGTGCCGATCTGCGGCTCGCCGCGAGCGGGACCGAGGCGGTCGCGCTCTACACCGAACACCCGGCCGACATCGTGCTGATGGATGTCTCGATGCCCGGCATGGACGGCTACCAGGCCACCGGCCTCATCCGCACCCACGAGGCGGCGCAGGGTCTGGCCCCGGCTCATGTCGTCGCGGTCTCGGCCAACATCCTGGACCAGCACCGCGAGGCCGCGCGGCTGGCGGGGATGGACGCCTTTCTCGGCAAGCCGCTGCGCAAGGCGGACCTCGTCGCCCATGTCTCGCAACTGCGCGGTGCACGCGCGGCCCGCACCGCCGTGTCAGACCACCCCGCCCCCGGGATCGGCCACGCCGCCGAATGATCCGCCTCAGCCGGCGCCGCCCCCCCTGCCCGATGCGTCGCGCCAGCGGTTGACGATCGGGTAGCGCCGGTCGAGCCAGAAGGCCCGCGACGACAGCCTTGTCCCTGGCGCGGCCTGGAAACGCTTGTATTCGCTGATGTAAAGCAAATGCTCCACCTTCCGGGCATCCGCCGCATCATGGCCCGCCGCCACGCAATCGGCGATCGAGCCGTCCTGATCCACGAGGATGTCGAGGATCGAATCGAGCACCGGGTAATCGGGCAGAGAATCGCTGTCCTTCTGATCGGCGCGCAACTCGGCGCTCGGCGGCTTGTCGATCACCTGCGGCGGGATCACCTCGCCCGCCTGCCCCCGCATCCACACCCGGTGATTGGTGTTGCGCCAGCGGCAGATGTCGAAGACCCGCGTCTTGTAAAGATCCTTGATCGGATTGTAGCCGCCCGCCATGTCGCCGTAGATCGTGGCATAGCCCACCGCCACCTCGGACTTGTTGCCGGTGGTCAGCAGCATCTCGCCGAACTTGTTGGAAAGCGCCATCAGCAAGAGGCCGCGAAGCCGGGACTGGATGTTCTCCTCGGTGATGTCCGGCGCGCGGCCCTCGAAGAGCGGCGCGAGCGTGTCGGTGATCGCCGCGCGCCCCGCCGAGATCGGCACGGTATCATAGCGGCAGCCGAGATTTTCGGCCACGGCCCGCGCATCGTCGAGCGACGCCTCCGACGTGTATTCCGAGGGCAGCATCACGCAGCGCACATTCCCCGCCCCGAGCGCATCGACGGCAATCGTGGCGACAATCGCGCTGTCCACCCCGCCCGACAGGCCCAGCAGCACCCGCTCGAACCCCGCCTTGCGCAGGTAGTCGCGCAACGCGAGAACCATCGCGTGGTAATCTTGCTCCAGATCGCCGGGCAGATGCGCCAGCGCGCCGGGGCGCGCGCGCCAGCCCTCGGCGCCGCGCTCGAAATCGACCTGCGCCACCGCCTCCTCGAACATCGGCAACTGCATCGCCAGCCCACCGCCCGGGTTGAGCACGAAGGAGCCGCCGTCGAATACCTGGTCGTCCTGTCCGCCGACCATGTTGAGATAGGCGAGCGGCAGCCCGGTCTCGACTACCCGCGCCACCATGTGGTTCTGCCGCAGCGCCATCTTCTCGCGGTAATGCGGCGAGCCGTTGGGCACCAGCAGCATCTCGGCCCCCGTCTCGGCGAGCGTCTCGGCCACGTCCGGATACCAGCTATCCTCGCAGATGGGCGAGCCGATGCGCACCCCGCCCACCGCATAGGGCCCGTTGACCTGCCCGCTCTCGAACAGGCGCTTCTCGTCGAACACGGTCTCGTTGGGCAGGTGATGCTTGAGCACGCGCGCGGAGATCCGCCCGCCCTGCAGCACGTAATAGGCGTTGTAGAGCCCGACGCCGTCGAGCGCGGGGCCGCCGATCGCCAACGCCGGCCCCTCGGCACAGTCGCGCGCCAGCGCCTCGATCGCGGCGATCGCGGCCTGGTGGAATGCCGGTTTCAGCACCAGGTCCTGCATGTTGTAGCCGGTGATGAACATCTCGGGCAGCGCCACCAGATCGGCCTCCGCCGCGCGCCCCTCGTCCCACGCCCCGCGTGCAAGCGCGGCGTTTCCCGCCAGGTCGCCCACCGTCGGGTTGAGCTGTGCCAGTGTCAGGCGAAACCTCTCGGCCATGCGCGTCCCCTCGCCGCTTTGCCCTGATGATCTAGCAGATCGCGGCGCGAGGAAAAGCCGAATTGCCCGAATCCCGTTGTCACATGCCGCGGGCTCATCTAGATTTGCAGCGCCTGCCGCCATTTCTGGCGGGCGAGAGGCATCGGGGCAGACATGACACGCATAGTGACGCATACGACGATCCTGACCGCCGCGCTCGTCGCGGGCCATGCCGGCTTTGCGCAGGACGACGAGGTGCGGACCAAGCAATACGACGACGGCGGCATATACGAAGGAACGTTCAAGAACGGCCTGCAACACGGCACCGGCACCTACACGCTGCCCAACGGCTATGAATATTCCGGCGAATGGGCCGAGGGCGAGATCCGCGGCGAGGGCGTCGCGCGCTTTCCCAACGGCTCGGTCTACGAGGGCGAGTTCGCGCGCGGCAAGCCGCACGGCCTGGGCAAGATCGTGTTCGCCGATGGTGGCACATACGAGGGCGAATGGGTAGAGGGTGAGATCACCGGCCAGGGTGTCGCGGTCTATGCCAATGGCGTGCGCTACGAGGGCGGATTTCTCAATGCCATGCATCATGGCACCGGCCGCATGGAAAGCCCGAACGGCTATCGCTACGAGGGTGACTGGGTCCGCGGCGTCAAGGAGGGAAGCGCCACCATCACCTATCCCGACGGCGCAATCTACGAGGGCGAGGTCAAACGCGGCGCACGCGAGGGTGAGGGCAAGCTCACCATGCCCGACGGGCTGATCTACGAGGGGATGTGGAAGGACGGCCAGATCGACGGCACCGGCAAGCTCATCCAGCCCAACGGCGATGTCTACGAGGGCGACCTGGTCGCTGGTCAGCGCGAAGGCGAAGGCCGCGTGACCTACGCCAACGGCGATGTCTACGAGGGCCAGTTCAAGGACGACATGCGCCACGGTCAGGGGGTATTCACCGGCACCGACGGCTATCGCTACGAGGGCGAGTGGCAGAACGGCAAGATATCCGGCACCGGTCGCGTAACCTATCCGGACGGCTCGGTCTACGAGGGCCAGTTTCGCGACGATCTCGCCAACGGGCAGGGCAAGATCACCTACCCTGACGGCTCGACCTACGAGGGCGAATGGGTCGGCGGCGTGATCGAGGGCACGGGCCGCGCCACCTATCCCAGCGGGCTGGTCTACGAGGGCGAGTTCGTGAACGCGCGCAACCACGGCCACGGCGTGATGACCTATCCCGACGGCTATCGCTACGAGGGCCAGTGGAACGACGGGCAGCGCCACGGGCAAGGCACGGCTACCTATCCCGACGGCACCATCTACGAGGGGGAATTCGTCGATGGCCAGCGCCACGGGCAAGGCAAGATCACCATCCCCGACAACCCCGACACGCCCGAGAACGACCGCTTCGCCTACGAGGGCGAGTGGCGCGAGGGCGAGATATCGGGGCGCGGCGTGGCGACCTATGCCAATGGCGATGTCTACGAGGGCATGTTCCTCTCCGGCAAGCGGCAGGGCGAGGGCACGATGCGCTACGCCGGCGGGAAAGAGGCGAGCGGCACCTGGGAGGACGGCGTGCTCACCGACAATCTCACCCGCACGGAATAGTCAGACCTCGTCACCCGCATCGAGCCGCGCCAGAACTGCCGCCGCGCCGTCACGCACGGCGTGATGGCGTTCCGTGTCCATCCGGTCCCATGTCCGGTAAATCGGCCCCATCCGCGGGTTGCGCCCGAACCGATCGCGATGGCGCACGAGAAAATCCCAGTAGAGCAGGTTGAACGGGCAGGCCAGATCGCCGGTCTTCGACTTTACCGAATAGGCGCAGGACGCGCAGTAATCTGACATCTTCGCAATGTAATTACCTGAAGACACATAAGGTTTCGACGCGACGATGCCGCCGTCGGCGAACTGGCTCATGCCGATCACGTTGGGGGCCTCGACCCATTCGAACGCATCGGCATAGACCGACAGGTACCATTCGTGCACCTCGGCCGGATCGATTCCGGCCAAGAGCGCAAAATTGCCCGTGACCATCAACCGCTGGATATGGTGGGCGTAAGACTCTTTCTGCGTTTGTTCAATGGCTTGCGAGACACAGTTCATCTTCGTCGGCGCACCCCAGTACATAGCGGGCAGCGCGCGCCCGTGCCCCAGCGCATTGCGCCGCACATAGCCGGGCCCCTCGCGGAAATAAAGGCCGCGCATGTATTCACGCCAGCCAATGACCTGCCGCACATAGCCCTCTGCGGCATTGATCGGCACACGCCCGGCCATCCACTCCTCGACCACACGGGTGCAGATTTCCCAAGGTGTGAGCAATCCGATATTCAGGTATGGCGACAGTACCGAATGATGCAGGAACCGGTCGCCCGCGATCATGGCGTCCTGATAATCGCCGAAACCCGCCAGAAATTCTCTCGCGAAATGGTCGAGCGCACGCTTGGCATGCGCCGCTGTGACCCCGAACCAGAACGGTCGCAGGTCGCCGAAGTTACCGCCAAAGCGGTCCGCGACCAGATCGAGCACCTCCTTGGTGATCGCGTCCGGTGCAAACCGCATCGGGCGCGCGCGCAGCATGTCGGCCCGCGCAGGCTTGCGGTTGTCGTGGTCGAAATTCCATTTGCCGCCCGCCGGTTTGCCATCTTCCATCAGGAACCCGGTCTTGCGCCGCATCTCGCGGTAGAAATACTCCATGCGCAACTCGCGGCGTCCCTCTGCCCAGGCGTCGAATTCCTCCAGCGAGCAGATAAACCGGTCATCGGGTAGCTGTGTCACCGTCAGCGGCGCCGCTTCCAGCGCCTCGATCAGCCGCCATTCGCCGGGCTGCGTGGCGATCACCTCGCTTGTCCCGTGCGCCTCGCCTCGCCGCATCAGCTCTCCCACGATGCTCCGCGACGCCCCCGCGTCGTCGAGCCGCGTATAGGCCACCTGCCAGCCGTCGGCGCGCAACTCGTCCGCGAAATGGCGCATGGCCGAGAGCACCAGCGCGATCTTCTTGGGGTGATGGGGGACATAGCTGCCCTCGTCCATCACCTCGGCCATCACCACCAGATCGCGCGCCCGGTCGCCCGCGCGCAACGCCGAGAGATCGTGGCTCAGCTGGTCCCCTAGCACCAGGACGAGACGGCTCACCACGGCACCGGCTTGCCCTGCCAGTCGAAGAATTGGCCGCTGTCCCCGGGCCCGAGATCGCCGATCACCGCGAGCAGGTTCTGCGCCGCCTCCTCCGGCGGCACCGACGGGTGACGCCCGAGATACTTCTCGGTGAACGGGGTGGCCACGGTGCCGGGATGCAGCGCCACGCAGACGGCCTCGCGGTGGCTACGCGCGAGCTCGATCGCGCCGGTGTGGATCATCTGGTTGAGCGCCGCCTTGGCGGTGCGGTAGCTGTACCAGCCGCCAAAGCCGTTATCCCCGATCGAGCCCACCCGCGCCGACAGCGCGGCAAAGACCGAGCGCCGGTCGCGCGGCAGCAGGTCCACGGCATGCTTGAGCACTAGCGACGGCCCCACGCAATTGAGCACGAACTGGTCCACCATCGCCTGTGCCGTTACTTGCTTCAAAGCCTTCTCGGGCCGCGCGCCGCCGATTTCCAACGCGCCGGTCGCCACCAGGATCAGGTCGTAGGGACCGGAAAGCCGCGCCAACGCCGCTCGCACGCTGCCCTCGTCGGTCACGTCGAGCCCGTCACCCGACCGCGACAGCCCCGTGACCGCGACACCCCGCGCGCCAAGCGCCTGCGCTACGGCAGCGCCGATCCCGCCCGAGGCGCCAATGATCAATGCGGTGTCCATCTCGCCAGAGCTAGCCGGGCGCACCCCCGATTCAAGCGTCGCGCGCCGCCAAATTCACGCTTTTCAACCGCGCGCCCCGCTCTTATAGTGACCGCCATGATGATGCAGGCCCATATCCGGATGTCGCATCGCGCCCCGGCGCGTGCCGATGGCCTGCGCGCGCTCCCCGGCCTTCTCCTGCTTAGCCGCCTCTGAGCGTGCCCCGCGGCGCGAGCGCTCAGAGGATGTGCACCCCCGCGCCCCAAGGCCAACGGACATCATTGAACAAAGAGACCCGACATGACTGATACAGCCAAGGACCGCGTTTCGCCGGAGGCGAAAAAAGACAGGGTGGTCATTTTCGACACCACGCTGCGCGACGGCGAGCAAAGCCCCGGCGCGACCATGACCCACGAGGAAAAGCTCGAGATCGCCGGGCTGCTCGACGAGATGGGCGTCGATATCATCGAGGCGGGTTTTCCCATCGCCTCGGAGGGCGATTTCCGCGCCGTGAGCGAGATCGCCAAGCAGGCCAGGAACGCCACGATCTGCGGCCTCGCCCGCGCCAACCTCAAGGATATAGACCGCTGCTGGGACGCGGTGAAACACGCCAACTCTCCGCGCATCCATACCTTCATCGGCACCTCGCCGCTGCACCGCGCGATCCCCAATCTGGACATGGACCAGATGGCCGAACGCATCCACGAGACGGTGACCCATGCCCGCAACCTGTGCGACAACGTGCAATGGTCGCCGATGGATGCCACGCGCACCGAATGGGATTACCTGTGCCGCGTGGTGGAAATCGCGATCAAGGCGGGCGCAACCACCATCAACATCCCCGACACCGTGGGCTATACCGCGCCGGTCGAGAGCGCGGACCTCATCCGCCGCCTGATCGAGACGGTGCCGGGCGCCGACGAGGTGGTGTTTGCCACCCATTGCCACAACGACCTTGGCATGGCCACGGCCAACGCGCTCGCCGCGGTCGCAGGCGGCGCGCGGCAGATCGAGTGCACGATCAACGGGCTGGGCGAGCGCGCGGGCAACACCGCGCTGGAAGAGGTGGTGATGGCGCTGCGCGTGCGCGGCGACATCATGCCCTATGACACCGGCATCGACACCCGCAAGATCATGCACATCTCGCGTCGCGTCGCCGCCGTCTCGGGCTTTTCCGTGCAGCCCAACAAGGCCATCGTCGGCAAGAACGCCTTTGCCCACGAATCGGGCATCCACCAGGACGGCATGCTCAAGAACGCCGAGACGTTCGAGATCATGCGCCCCGAGGATGTGGGCCTTGCCGCCACCAATATCGTGATGGGCAAGCATTCGGGCCGCGCCGCGCTGCGCGCCAAGCTGCATGACCTGGGCTATGACCTGGCCGACAACCAACTGGGCGACATCTTCGTGCGGTTCAAGGAACTCGCCGACCGCAAGAAGGAGGTCTATGACGAGGACCTGATCGCGCTGGTCAATGCCGGGCTCGACGACGAGACCGACCGCCTGCAGATCAAGCGGCTTCAGGTGGTGTGCGGCACCGAAGGCCCGCAACAGGCAACCCTCACCATGCTGATCGACGGCGAGGAAAAATCCACCGAGGCCACCGGCGACGGGCCGGTGGACGCCACGTTCAACGCGGTCAGGGCGCTGTTTCCGCACGATGCACGGCTGCAACTCTACCAGGTTGCCGCCGTGACCGAAGGCACCGACGCGCAGGCCACCGTCAGCGTGCGGATGGAGGAAGACGGCCGCATCGTCACCGGGCAATCGGCGGATACCGACACGGTCGTGGCCTCGGCCAAGGCCTATGTCCACGCGCTCAACCGGCTTCTCGTGCGGCGCGAGAAGACCGGCGCGGACAAGCGCGAAGTGAGCTACAAGGACGTCTCATAAGGCCGCGCTGCGGCCCATCCCGCGCGCCCGCGCAATCCCGCGGGCGCGCGCTTGGACTCATTGGCGGTCGTCGCGGCGCTCGCGCAGGATCGCGCGCTCGTCATGGACGAGACCGAGGCAACCGACCTTTTGTGGACGCTGCTTTCCATCCCGACATGGGAACACCTGACCCGCCTCTGCGACTGGCCGCAGGAGCGCTACCTGTCGGAAATCGCCCGCCTCGCGCACCCCGCTCTGACAGGCAAGCCGTGAGCCGCGCCTAGTCCGCCCACTCCCAGGGCCGCACGAACCGGCCGAGCACATGGCTCATCGCCTCTTCGTCCACCTCGCCGGTGCGGGTCAGTTGCGCCACCAGCCCGCGCTTCTTGTCATCGACGACCGAGGTCACCTGCGCCGCGATCCCCGCCTCCTCAAGCGCGGCGTTATAGATGCGGGTGATGGCGCGCTTGCGCAGGTCGGGCTTGAACACCTTGCCGACGGCGGTCTTGGGCAACTCGTCCAGCACCTCGACATGTTTGGGGATCGCCGCGCGCTCGTGGACATGCACCTTGCAGTATTCGCGCAGCTCCTCGCCCGTGGCGGTGCCGCCCTCGACCAGCTCGACATAGGCGCAGGGCATCTCGCCGGTGTGGGCATCGGGCTGGCCGATGGCCCCGGCCATCGCCACGTCGTGATGCGTCATCAGCGCCTCCTCGATCTCGGCGGGGTCGATATTGTGGCCGCCGCGGATGATCAGGTCCTTGGCGCGGCCCGTTATCCAAAGGTAGTCATCGGCATCGAGCCGCCCCAGATCGCCGGTACGCAGGTATTTGCCGTGGTAGTATAGGCTCGCGTTCTTCTCGGCCTCGGTATAGGTGTTGCCGGTGAATACGCCGGGGTTGGAGACGCAGATCTCGCCCACCTCGTCGACCTCGCACTCCACCGGGCCATCCGGGGTTTCCTTTATGATGCGTACTTCCGTGTAGGGAAACGGTACGCCGACCGATCCTACCTTCTTTTCCCCGTCGGGCGGGTTGCACGACACAAGGCAGGTCGCCTCGGTGAGGCCATAGCCCTCGATCACGGTCATGCCGGTCGCGCTCTCGAACCGATTGAACAGCTCCAGCGGCATCGGCGCCGAGCCGGAAAAGGCGTTCTTGACGGTCGAGAGATCGGCATCCACCTTGCGCTGCATCAGCGCAGAGACGGCGGTGGGCACGGTGATGACAAAGCTGATTTTCCAGCGCTCGCACAGCTTCCAGAAATTGTCGAACACCCCCTCGCCGCGATAGCCCGCGGGCGTGGGAAAGACGACATGCGCCCCCGACTTGATGCAGGCCATCAGGATCACGTGGCAGGCAAAGACGTGAAACAGCGGCAACGGGCACATCACGTTGTCTTCTTCGGAAAAGAGCAGCGTGTGGCCGAGCCAGCCATTATAGACCAGCCCGGAATACTTGTGCTGCGCGACCTTGGGCATTCCGGTGGTGCCGCCGGTGTGGAAATAGGCCGCCACCCGGTCGCCCGCGCTGTCCGCAAAGGTCAGCGTCTTCGGCTGCCCGGCCAGGGCCTTGTGAAAGTCCATCGCATCGGCATGATGGTGAACCGCGTTTTTCGGGCGCACCAGTGGCACGATCCAGCTCTTGGGCGGGCTGAGATAGCGGTTGAGGTCGATCTCGAGCACGGTATGGACCTGCGGCGCATGGCGCACCGCCTCGGCGGTCTTCTGCGCGATGTCCGTCTTGGGAAATGACTTGAGCGTGACGACGACCTTGGCGCCGGTCTCGCGCAGGATGGCACCGATATGCTCGGGCTCCAGCAGCGGGTTGACCGGGTTGACGATCCCGGCAATCGCGCCGCCGATGGTGGCGGTCGCTGTCTCGACGCTGTTGGGCAGCACCAGCGCCACCACATCCTGCTCGCCGATGCGCAGGCTACGGAACAGGTTGGCCGCCTGGCAGCACTGTTCCTGGAACTGCCGCCATGTCAGCGTCACCGCGTTGTCGGCGGGCCCCGACGTGAGCTGGTAGCTCAGCGCGGGACGGTCGGGAAAGGCCTGCGCCGTGGCGCTCAGCATCTCGTGCAGCGTGGCGGGCGTTTCGCGCGCCTCCCACGGCATCTCATTCTGGATCGCAAGCGCGTCCTGACGCGAACTGAACGTCATGGCCTCTTCCTCCCTTTCCCGCGCCTCTGGTGGCACGGCTCTCTCCCGTGCGCGCCAGAATGTGCGGGAACGGGGCGCGGCGCAAGTTTTACGCGGCGTTCCGACGTGCCGTCAGCCGTCGGCGCCGAGGCACTCCGCCAGCGCCCCGGCCATGTCCCCGATGAGAGCCGGATAGAGCGCGGGCCCCGGCGCGTGGCGGCCTCCCAGCGGGTCGAGCACGCCGTGGCGGGCGGTATCGCCAAACACCGACGAGACCCGCGAGCCGTCGAATTGCGGCTCGGTGAATACGCAGACGATCCCCGCCTCCCGTGCCATGTCACGCAGCGCGGCGATTCGCGCCGGCCCCGGATCGGCGGCGTCGCCCAGCGCCAGCGCCCCGGTGGGGGCCAGCCCGAATCGCGCTTCGAAATACTGGTAGGCATCGTGGTAGACGAGGTAGGGCGTGCCCTGCACGGGCGCGAGGCGCGCGGCGATCCGGTCCTCCAATGCGACCAGCTCCTGCGCGGCCTGTGCCGCGTTGGCGGCGTAGCGCGCGGCGTTGTCGGGGTCGTGCCCGGCCAGTTCCGCCGCGATCACATCGAGCCAGGCACGCGCGTTCGCCGGATCGAGCCACGCATGGGGGTCGGCGCCGTCATGGGCGTGGTCGTGGTCATCGTCGTGAGCGTCGTCGTGCCCATCCTCATCGTGCCCGTGCTCATCGTGGTCCTCGTGCGCGTGGTCGTCGTGTCCGTGCTCGTCATGCCCAGCATCGTCATGCCCGTCCGCGTCCGCCGCCGCGAATGTCAGCCCCTCGCGAAAAGTCCGCACCGTCGAGCCGCCCGCTCCCAGCAACGTGACCACATGCGCATCGCCCGCCAGCGTCTCTACCGAATCCGCCAACCACGGTGTCAGCCCCTCGCCCATCCAGAACACCACCTCGGCGCGGTCTAGCGCCGCCGCCTCGGAGGGGCGCATGGAATGGCCGTGCGGCGACGCGCCCGGCGGCACGATCAGCGCGGGCTCGCCCACCCCGTCCATCACCCGCGCCACCAGCGAATGCACCGGTGCGATATCGGTGGCCACCTGCGGCGCGGCCATACCTGGGCCGGCGCATCCCAGTGCCAGTCCGAAAGAAACGAGAAACCGGGTCGGCATTCAATCCTCCATATGTTACCTTATTACACATCTGCCGGGGTTGATAAGCGTTATGATATAACATATCAAGCCGCAATCGACCGCTGGAGACCGCCATGCACACACTCGGATTCGAGCATCACGACCATCACCGTTGCAAGCGCGAGGCGCTCGATGCAGCCGAGGCGCATTGCGCACGCCACCGGCTCAAACTCACGCCCCAACGCCGCCGCGTGCTCGAAATCCTGCTCGAGGGGCACCGCGCGATGGGGGCCTACGAAATTCTCGACACGCTGCGCGAAGAAGGGCTCGGGGCACAGCCGCCGGTGGCCTACCGGGCGCTCGATTTCCTCGTGACCAACGGCTTCGCCCACAAGATCGAGCGGCTCAACGCCTTCATCGCCTGCACTCACCCGGATGCCACGCACACCCCGGCCTTCCTCATCTGCCGCATCTGCGACGCGGTCGCCGAGACCCATGCCGAACCGGCGCGCGGGATGCTCGGCGCCGCCGCCGAGGCCGCCGGGTTCGAAATAGAACAGGCCGTGGTCGAGGCCGTAGGCCGCTGCCCGCGCTGCCGCGACGGGGCCGCGCCATGCCGCTGATCGCCGCCACCGACCTCTCCGTGCGCCTTGGCCGCGCCGAGGTGTTGCACGATGTCTCGCTCAGCCTCGAGCCGGGTGAGATCGTCACCATCGTCGGCCCCAACGGGTCGGGCAAGTCCACGCTGCTGCGCGCGCTGATCGGCGCGGTGCCGGTGAGTCGCGGCCATGTCCGCCGCGCACCGGGGCTGCGCATCGGCTACGTGCCGCAGCGCCTGCACATCGACCCGACCCTGCCGATGACGGTGATGCGGTTTCTCGCCCTGCCCCGCCGCCGCGCCGCGACCGACCTGCGCGCCGCGCTCGACCGGGCGGGCCTGCCCGACCTGCGCCACCGGCAGATGGCGGATCTCTCGGGCGGGCAGTTCCAGCGCGTGCTGCTGGCGCGCGCGCTGATGGACAGCCCCGACCTGCTGATCCTCGACGAGGCGACGCAGGGCCTCGATCAGCCGGGATCGGCGGCGTTCTACCGCCGAATCGAGGAGGTGCGGCAGGAGATGGGCTGCGCGGTGCTGATGGTCAGCCACGAGTTGCACGTCGTGATGAGCGCGTCCGACCGGGTGATCTGCCTCAACGGCCATGTCTGCTGCGAGGGTCGCCCCGAGATCGTCGCGCAGGCCGAGGAATACCGCGCCCTCTTCGGCACCGGCACCCACGGCGCGCTCGCGCTCTACCGCCACGAGCACGGGCACTCGCACGACCACGACCACGACCATAACCACGAGGCCGCCGAATGATCCTCGACGATTTTCTCGTGCGCGCGGCTCTCGCGGGCCTCGGCGTGGCGCTGGCGGCGGCCCCGCTCGGCAGCTTCGTCGTCTGGCGGCGCATGGCCTATTTCGGCGATGCCACGGCCCATGCCGCGATCCTCGGCGTAGCTTTGGCACTGGCCTTTGATGCTTCGGTCTTCGCGGGCGCGCTGGTGATGTCGCTCGCGATGGCAAGCGCGGTCTCCACCCTCTCGGGGCGCGGCTTCGCGATGGACACGCTCCTGGGCGTGTTGGCCCATTCGGCGCTCGCCTTCGGGCTGGTGGGGGTGTCGTTCCTGTCGGGCGTGCGAATCGACCTGATGGCCTATCTCTTCGGCGATATCCTCGCCGTCAGCCGGGGCGACCTCGCGGTGATCTGGGGTGGCGCGGCAGGGGTCGTGGCGCTGCTGGTCTGGCGCTGGCAGGCGCTGCTGACCGCGACGCTCAGCCCCGATCTGGCGTGGTCCGAGGGGATCGACCCGCGCCGCGAGCAGATGGTGCTCACGCTGGCACTGGCGCTGGTGGTGGCGGTGGCGATCAAGGTAGTGGGCGTGCTGCTGATCGCCGCCATGCTGATCGTGCCCGCCGCCGCCGCCCGCCCGCTCTCGGCCACGCCCGAACGCATGGCCCTGATCGCGACGGCGATCGCCGGGGCGGCGGCGCTGGGCGGGCTGGCTGCCTCGTTCCGGCTCGACACGCCCACCGGCCCCACCATCGTTTGCGTGGCTGCGCTCATTTTCGCGCTGACCATGACCGGCCATAGCCTGAGTGGAATTATCGGAAATAACCGTTGACTCATTCTGTCAGAATTGCGACAGATTTCCGAGTTAAATACTCGGATCAACCAAGAGGAGTCCCCGATGAATCCGATCAAGGCTGCGCTCTCGGCCACCGCGCTGATCGCCCTCACGGCCCCTGCCTTCGCGCAGGAGGTCAACCTGTATTCCAGCCGTCACTATGACAGCGACGACGCGCTCTATGCCGCCTTCACCGAGAAGACCGGCATCACCATCAACCGCATCGAGGCCAAGGCCGACGAGCTGATGGCGCGGATGGAGGCCGAGGGTGCCAACAGCCCAGCCGACGTGTTCATGACCGTCGATGTGGGCCGCATCTCGCGCGCCGAGGAAAGGGGGCTGCTTCAGCCGTTCGAATCGGCGGTGATCGAGGCCAACGTACCCGCCCACCTGCGCGACGACGAGAATCTCTGGACCGGCCTGTCGCAGCGCGCGCGCATCATCTTCTATTCCAGGGAACGGGTCGAAAACCCGCCGCAAACCTATGAAGAGCTTGCCGATCCCAAGTGGAAGGGCCAGGTCTGCATCCGCTCGTCCTCGAACATCTACAACCAGTCGCTCATGGCGTCGATCATCGAGACCCACGGCGAGGAATCGGCCCGCGATTGGGCCGCCGGCATTGTCGCCAATATGGCACGCGCCCCGCAGGGCGGCGATACCGACCAGCTTCGCGGCATCGTCTCGGGCGAATGCAACGTGGCGGTGGCCAACACCTATTACTACGTGCGCGGCCTCGCCAGCGACGTGGACGGGCTCACCTCGGGTATCGACGGTGTCGGCTTTGTCTGGCCGAACCAGAGCGGGCGCGGGGCACATGTCAACCTCGCCGCCGCTGGCATCGCCGCCAACGCCCCCAACAAGGACGAGGCGACCGCGCTGCTGGAATACCTCGCCAGCGCTGAGGCACAGGCGCAATTCGCCAACGCCAACAACGAGTACCCGGTGATGGCCGGTGTGCCGATCGGCGAACACGTGGCGCAACTCGGCATCTTCATCCCCGACAACGATACGCCCACCTCTTCCTTCAAGGAGCACGCGACCACCGCGCAGACCATCTTCAACGAGGTCGGCTGGGACTGATCCGCAAATTGCGCAATCCGCATCAGTGATGCCGAGGTGTCGCAATTTCGAACCGAAAAAGGCTATCAACTTCTTCTGAAATTGCTTTAGGGTCGGGGTCTCCAAACGGGATCCCGGCCCTTTTGCATGAAATCCGTTCGGCTACGCCTGCTCATTCTCGCGCTGCTGCCCCTGGTGGTGCTGATGCCCGCGCTTCTGGCGGTGGCGGTCGGGCGTTGGTCGGCCAATTACGACGCGCTGCTTATCACCAATGTCGAAACCGACCTGCGGGTGGCCGACCAGTATGTGCAGCGCATCCTGACCACCACCGGCGGCGACGTCACCGCGCTCGCCCGGTCGCTGCGCTTCGACCGCGCGCTGCGCGAGGACGGGGCCGACCTCTCCGGTTTTCTCGACCGGGAACGCGATACGCTGGGGCTCGATTTCCTCTACTACCTGCCCCGCGCAAGGACAGGTGACACCGGCTGGCCGGTGATCGCGCGCGCCGCCGCCGGGGTGCCCGCCACCGAGATCGACCTCTTCGCGCAGGATGACCTCGCCGCCCTGCCCGAAACCGGCCCGGCACTGGCCGACCGCGCCCTTGTGCCGCTCATCCCCACGCAGGCCGCCGTGCCCACCACGCGCACGGTCGAGGATCGCGGCATGGTCGTGCACAGTGCCACGCCAGTCACCACCGACGGGCGCGAGGGGGTGCTGGTGGGCGGCATCCTGCTCAACCGCAACCTCGATTTCATCGACACGATCAACGCCCTCGTCTATCGCGACAGTGGCGCGCCGGGGGCACGGCAAGGCACCGCCACCCTGTTTCTCGAGGATGTGCGCGTCTCGACCAACGTGCGGCTGTTCGAGGGCAGCCGCGCGCTCGGCACCCGCGTGTCGGCGGCGGTCCGACACGCGGTGCTGGACGAGGGGCGTACCTGGCTCGACAGCGCCTTCGTGGTCAATGACTGGTACATGTCGGCCTATCGCCCGATCATCGACAGCACCGGGGACCGCATCGGCATGCTCTACGTGGGCTTTCTCCAGGCGCCGTTCGACGCGGCCAAGCGCAACGCCTACCTCATCGTATTTACGGCATTCCTGGCCGTGGTCGCACTCAGCGCGCCGCTTTTCCTGCGGCTGGCACGCAATATCTTCGCGCCGCTAGAGCGGATGACCCGCACCATGGAACGGGTCGAGGCGGGCGACCTCGAGGCGCGCATCGGCCCGGTGCCCGCGCGCGACGAGATCGGCACCGTGGCCGCCCATCTCGACAGCCTGCTCGACCAGGTGCAGGAACGCGACCGCGCGCTGCGCGCCTGGAACGACGAACTGAACCAGCGCGTTGATGAGCGCACCGCCGAGTTGCGCGAGGCGAATGCCAAGCTCGAAAGCACCTATCAGCAACTGGTTATGTCCGAGAAACTCGCCTCCATCGGCGAGATCACCGCCGGTGTCGCGCACGAGATCAACAACCCCACCGCCGTCATCCAGGGCAATCTCGACGTGATCCGCGAAACACTCGGGGACCGGGCAGAGCCGGTGCTCCACGAGCTTGGGCTCATCGACCGGCAGGTCGGCCGCATCAGCGCCATCGTCGGCAAGCTTTTGCAATTCGCGCGACCCACCGAGTTCGGCAGCTTCGAGGAAGACGTGGACCTGGGCCAAGTGCTGCGCGACTGCCTCGTGCTGGTCGATCACGTCCTGTCCAAGGCCGAGATAGAGGTCAGCATCTCCGAGGCGCCCGACACCCCCCTCGTCACCATCAACCCCGGCGAATTGCAGCAGGTCATCATCAACCTCGTGACCAACGCCGCGCAGGCGATGGGCACCGGCGGCCGGCTGATGATAGAGACCCGCCCGATGGCGCGCGAGGACCGCCCCGGCGCGGCGCTCGTCGTGGGCGACACCGGGCCGGGTATCCCGGAGGACAAGATCGCCGCGGTGTTCGATCCGTTCTTCACCACCCGGCACGGCGAGGGCACGGGCCTCGGCCTTTCAGTAAGCCAGACGCTGATCCGACAGGCGGGCGGCATTATCACCGCCCGCAACCGGCCCCGGAACGGTGCCGAATTCACCATCTGGCTGCCCGCGCAGGGGGCGCGCTGACCGGCCGCGGGAAAGAAGCTGCAGGGATGCGCGCGACGCGCCGCTCACATCCCGCCGAATTTCTCGTCGAGATAGTCCAGCAGCGGCCCCGCTGTCGGCTCTTCCCCGCCGCAGGCGCGCGCGATCACCTGCGCCGGGGCATACCGCCCGCCATGCCGCTGCACCTGCGTGCGCAACCACGCGGTCGCGCCGCCGGTCTCGCCGCGCGCAAGCTCCGCCTCCAGGTCCGGCACCGCCCCGCGCATCGCGCGGTAGAGGCACCCGGCATAAACATTGCCGAGGCTGTAGGTCGGAAAATAGCCGAACAGGCCCACCGACCAGTGCACATCCTGCAACACCCCGTTCGAGGCCCGATCCACCGCATAGCCGAAATCGGCGGCAAAGCGGTCGTTCCACGCGGCCTCGAGATCATCGGTGCCCAGATCGCCCGCGATCAACGCCTTTTCGAGGTCAAAGCGCAGCATGATATGAAGGTTGTACTGCACCTCGTCCGCCTCTGTGCGGATATAGCCGCGATGCACCCGGTTGACCGCGCGATAGAACGTCCCGGCATTGGCCACCCCGAAATCGCCGAACATCTCGCGCATCCGGTCATAGAGCCAGCCGGTATAGGCCCGGCTGCGCCCCAGCTGATTCTCATAAATCCGGCTCTGGCTTTCATGCACGCCCATCGACACGCCCTGCCCCAAGGGCGTCAGTCGATATTCCGGGTCGATCCCCTGCTCGTAACAGGCGTGACCGGTCTCGTGGATCGTCGAATAGAGGCAGTTGAACGGGTCATGCTCGCTCACCCGCGTGGTGATGCGCACATCGTCGCCCGAGCCGGACGAGAACGGATGCACCGCCATATCGAGCCGCCCGCGCGCGAAATCATAACCGAAATTGCGCGCCAGTTCGCGCGACAGGCGCAGTTGCGCCTGTTCGTCGAAATGCGCGTCCAGTGCGGGCCACTCCCGGTCGAGCGCGCGGGCACGCAGATCGACCAGCCGGGGCCGCATCTCGGCAAACATCTCGTCAAGCCGTGCCGCATTCATCTCCGGCTCGAAATCGTCGATCAGCGCATCATAGAGGTCGCGCCCCCGCGCCACCGCAGCCGCCTCCTCGCGCTTCAATCGCACCACCTCGGCCAGCACCGGCGCAAACACCGCGCAATCGTCGGCAGCGCGCGCCTCGGCCCATTGCCCCTGCGCCCGGCTCGTCAGCCGCGCCAGCGCCACCGCCAGGTCGCCCGGCACCAGCGTCGCGCGATCGTAATCGCGGCGGATATGGTGCAATTGCGCGCGCTCCACCTCATCCGTGGCCACGCTCTCCGCCTCGGCCAGCAAATCGCCGCGCCGCGCATCGGTACGCCGCGCATGCAACACCGCTTGCATCGCGCCACTCTCCTCGGCGCGCTGCTCGGCGGCGCCGCGCGGCATCATCGTCTCCTGATCCCAGCCGAGCCGCCCGGCGACCTGCGCCAGCGCCTGCGTTTCGCGCTCCAGCGCCATCAGATCGTCATATGCTGCCATCTCAGGTCCCCCTCAGCGACGTGGCACGCGGATACTGGCTCAGGAACCGTGCCCGCAGGATCAGCACCCATATCACCACCGCCACGAATTGGTGCGCGATAGCCAGTTGCCACGGCGCGATATAGAGCACCGTCATGATCCCCAGAACCATCTGCAAGGCCAGCACGCCGATCACTGCGGTGAATGCCCCCCGCGTCACCCCGTGCGCGCTGCGCCGTCCACGCAGCCAGACCACCACGCCAAAGGCCAACAACAGATAGCCGCTCACCCGGTGAATGAACTGAACGGTGCCGGGGTTTTCAAAGAAATTCCGCCACCACGGGCTCAGGTCCATCATGTCGGGCGGCAGGATACCCCCGGCCATCAGCGGCCAGTCGGTATAGGTGCGGCCTGCGTCGATCCCCGCCACCAGCGCACCCAGCAGGATTTGCAGAAAGGCGAAATGCATGAGGCCGGTGGAAAGACCGAATAGCCTGCCCTCGCGCCCGCGCCGGGCCTGCATCAGCTCGCGCTCCTCACGCCCCAGCGCCATCACGTACCACGCGATGAACCCGAGGATCACGAAGGCAAGGCCGAGATGCACGGCGAGCCGGTAGGACGCCACCGCGATCATCCCGTCGCCCAGGCCAGAGGACACCATCCACCAGCCAATCGCGCCCTGCGCGCCGCCCAGCGCACCGAGGCCAAGAAGCCGCCCGGTCCAGCCCTTGGGTATCTGCCGCGCCAGCAGGAAGCCAAAGAACCCCAGCGCCCAAACGAGGCCGATCACCCGGCCCAGTTGCCGGTGGCCCCACTCCCACCAGTAGATCGCCTTGAACTCGGCCAGGCTCATCCCCTTGTTGAGCAATTCGTATTGTGGAATCGCGCGATACTTGTCGAATTCCTGCTGCCAGACGGACTCGGACATCGGCGGCAGCGCGCCGGTCACCGGCTTCCACTCGGTGATCGACAGCCCGCTATCGGTGAGCCGGGTAAGCCCGCCGACGGCGATCATCACCACCACCAGCGCAAACAGCAGCATCAGCCACAGGCGAATCCCGCGCCGCGCGCCGCGCCGCCCGGCGTCGATGCCGCCCGCCTTCGGCTCGGCCTTGGGCTGATCCGCGCCCACCTCCTCGAAAATGCTGCGTTTCCCGGTCATGCCCCGCCCCTCGAATTGCCGATGCGGCAGAGATTAGGCCGCGCACCGCACGCCTTCAACCGCGCCCGCCCCAGCGGACCATCTGCCGCATGATCCCGTGCAGCATCCGCACATCGGCGCGCGTCAGCGGCATCCGGCTCCACATGTTTCGCAGGTTGCGCCGCATCCGCGCCGCCTTGTGCTCGGGAAAGAAGAACCCCGCCGTCTCCAGCCGTTCCTCGTAATGGTCGGCCAGACGCTCGATCTCGACCGCCTCGGCCCAGTCGGCACCGGCCATGTCCACGCGCTCGGCCACCACCTCGGCCGTGGCACGCCGCCACTCGTAGGCGCAGAGCAGTACGCATTGCGCAAGGTTCAGGCTGGGAAACTCGGGATTGACCGGCACGTTCACCAGCGCGTTGGCGCGCGCCACGTCGTCATTCTCCAGCCCCGCGCGCTCGGGACCGAACAGCATCGCCACCCGCTCTCCGGCAGCGATGCGGCGCGCAGCCTCCTGCATCGCGCGCTCGGGGCTCAGCACCGGCTTGGTCATCCCGCGCGCGCGCGCCGTCGTCGCCATCACGTACTGGCAATCGCCAATCGCACCCGCCACGTCGTCAAACAGCCCCGCCTCGTCCAGCAGCCGCCCCGCGCCGCTCGCCATCGCGCCTGCGGTGGGGTTGGGCCAGCCGTCGCGCGGCGCCACGAGGCGCATGCGGTCGAGGCCGAAATTCCACATCGCCCGCGCCGCGGCGCCGATATTCTCGCCCATCTGCGGGCGCACCAGCACGAAGGCAGGCTGAATTCTGTCGGTGTCGGGGATCGCCGGGCCGGTCATCGAGCGAGAGGATACGCCCCGCGCACCTATTCCGCAGCCTCTGACGGACCCGCGGACAGGTTCGGGTTGCCCTGACCGCCCTGCTCGCCAGAGCCGCCCTCGGTGCCGTTGCCGTTACCGTTGCCGTTTCCATTGCCATCATCACCGCCGGACTTGGCGGGCTTGCGGCTGCGCGGCTTGCGGGCGGGCTTGCGCGGTGCGTTACCGCCTTCACCCTTGTTTTCGCCCCGGTTTTCACCCTTGGCCTCGGGCGTCTCGACTAGGCCGCTGTCGCTCGACTCGGCGGGATCGATAATGTCGGGCTGCGGGCTGCGCGCCGGATCGCCGTTCTGACCCTCGCCCTGCCGGGCGTCGCGGTCGCGCGGGCCACCTTCACGCGGGCCACCCTCGCGCGGGCCACGGTCGCGGTCACGCTCGGTTTGGCGGTCGCGGTTCTGGCGCTCGTGCTCTTCGCGCCGCGCCTCCTGCTCGCGCTGCGCCTCGTTGAGCATGCGCTGGTAATGCTCGGCATGCTGCTGGAAATTCTCGAACGCCACCCGGTCGTTGCCGAGCTGCGCATCGCGGGCAAGCTGGGTGTACTTGTCGATGATCTGCTGCGGCGTGCCGCGCACCTTGCCCTCGGGGCCGGAGCTGTCAAAGACCCGGTTGACGACATTGCCGACGGACCGGTTGCGGTTCGACTTGTTCCGCGAACGTGACTTGGATGATCTCATATGCTTGCAGTCCAGCCTTGTGGTCTGAGTGCCGCTTGATCCGACCGGCGCGCCGCGCGCCTCACAATCCCGGATCGGACATGTCTTGGCTTGATATCGCCCGAGACACCCGAAGAGGGGTCCATCTGAGCGATACCCTGTCTAACCATGCCCGCCGGTGCCTTACAAGCGAAAACCACGGTATTTCGCATAGCATCCGCGTATTTTCCCGTGACTCACGCCGTTTCGGCGGGATGCCGCCCCGCCACCACCCGGTCGCGCCCGTCGAGATCGGGCAGGATTCGCACCTGCGCCAGCCCCGCGCGCGCAAACAGGTCGGCCACCTGCGCCCCCTGCGCCGCGCCGATCTCGACCAGCACACGCCCTCCGGGGGCGAGATGCGGCATCACGCCGCCCGCGATCGCACGATAGGCCCCCAGCCCATCGCCGCCATCGCTCAATGCGCCCTCGGGATCATGGAGCACCACCTCCGGCGCCAACCCCGCCATCTCGGCGGCGGCGATATAGGGCGGGTTCGACACCACGAGGTCGAACCGCCCGGCCACGCCTTCAAACCAATCGCTCTCCACCAGGTCGAGCCGCCCCGCCACCCCATACCGCGCCGCGTTCTCCGCCGCCACGGCCAGGGCGGCACCCGATATATCCGTGGCCACGCCCCGCGCGCCGGACCACTCGGCAAGAAGCGTCACCGCGATACATCCGCTCCCGGTGCCCAGATCAAGGAGTCGCGCTGGCACCGGTCCCGCCAGTGCCTCGGCGATCAGGCACTCGGTTTCGGGGCGCGGGTCGAGCACGTCCGCCGTCACCGCGAAATCCCGCCCCCAGAACACCCGCCGCCCTAGGATGCGCGCCACCGGCTCGTGCGCCACCCGCCGCGCCAGCATCGCGTCGAGCCGCGCCCGCGCGCCCGCGTCCAACTCATCCTCCAGGTGCAGCGTCAGCCGGTCGCGCGCCACCCCCGCGGCCTCGGCCACCAGCGCGCGCGCATCCCCCGCCGCGCCCTCGATCCCGGCCTCCGCCAGCGCCTTCTGCGCCATCGCCAGCGCCGCGCGCACGCTCATTCCACCTCGGCCAGCAGCCGCGCCTGCGCGTCCGAGATCAGCGCATCGGTCAGATCGTCCAGATCCCCCTGCATCACCTGGTCGAGCTTGTAGAGCGTCAGCCCGATCCGGTGATCGGTGACACGCCCCTGAGGGAAATTGTAGGTGCGGATGCGCTCGGACCGGTCGCCAGAGCCGACCTGCGCCGCCCGCTCCGCCGCGCGGTTGCCCTGCGCCTTCTGCCGTTCCATGTCAAAAAGCCGCGCGCGCAACACGTCCATCGCGATGTCGCGGTTGCGGTGCTGCGATTTCTGGCTGCTCGTGACCACCACGCCGGTGGGCAGGTGGGTGATCCGCACCGCCGAATCGGTGGTGTTGACATGCTGCCCGCCGGCGCCCGAAGACCGCATCGTGTCGATGCGCAGATCATTCGGGTCGATCGCCACGTCCACCGCCTCGGCCTCGGGCAGCACGGCGACCGTGGCTGCCGAGGTGTGGATGCGCCCGCCCGATTCCGTCTCGGGCACCCGCTGCACCCGGTGCACCCCGGATTCGAACTTGAGCCGCGCGAATACTCCCTCGCCCTTCACCCGCGCCACCAGCTCGCGCAGACCGCCCAATTCGCTCCACTGCTCCTCGATCACCTCGAAGGACCAGCCCCGCGCCTCGGCGTGGCGGGCGTACATGCGCATCAGATCGGCGGCAAAGAGCGCGGCCTCCTCGCCCCCCGTTCCGGGCCGGATTTCCAGGATCGCGGGCCGGGCATCGGCGGCGTCGCGCGGCAACAGCGCCAGCCGCAGCGCCTGCTCCATCTCCGGCAGCCGCGCCTCGATCCCGGCGATCTCGCCCTCGGCCAGCTCGCGCATCTCCGCGTCGTCGAGCATCCCGCGCGCCGCCTCGAGATCGTCCAGCGCCTGCCGGTACGTGCGGATTTCCTCCACCACGGGGCGCAACTCGGCATATTCGCGTCCCAGCCGCGCCAGATCGCCGCCGCCCTGCGCCATCTGCGCCTCGATATACTCGAAACGCTCCACGATCCGCTGCAATCTGTCCAAGGGCACCATGACCGCGATCCTCTGTCCCATCGTCCCGCCCCGGTCAAGAGCGCATCGCCGTTCCTCCCCACCGCGCCACCCCCCGCCCCGCGCTTCTTCTTGGCTCAAATACCCACTCCCCGGCCTCCCGCCCGTGCGACGCTCGGCCCCGCATCCGTGCCTTGGTGACCGGCGCAGGCCCGTGCTATACTCACTTCATGCGTTACCTCCTGCCCCTCATCCTCGCCGCCACACCGGCCCTTTCGGACGCCACCATCGGCGGCAAGACGGTGGAGTGCTACTGCACCGATGGCCAGGGCGAGCGGGTGGAAATGGGCGAGATGACCTGCCTGCGCGTGGATGGCCGGATGTTCATGGCGCGCTGTGCCATGTCGCTCAACGTGCCGATCTGGCGCAAGGTCAGCGACGGCTGCCTGTCATCGAGCCTCGGCCAGACTCCCGAGCCAGCCGTCGATGCGCCCGGCGTTCACACCCAGATCTGAGCGGCCAAAGCGCAACCGCCCGTAAATCTCCAGCATGTCCCCGTCCTGACGCACCGTCGTGTAATCGGGAAAGCCGAACACGCGCGAGCGCGTGACATAGGTCACCATGCCCTGCGCCACCGACCCCGCCAGCACCCGCGTGCGCGGCGTGTCGCGGATGATCGCATCCAGCGCGGCCAGGTCGCCCTCCGCGCGCCGCATCGCCCCGCCTTCGAGGTCGCGGTCGGTGATCGTCTCGGGCATCTGGTGCCAGCGCATCGGCTCGGACGGGGCCAGCCGGATAAAGGCCATCACGCCGATCACCGTGACCAGCAGCGCCAGCGCGACGAGCTTCAGCAGGGCATCAGCCACCGGCGCCAGGGGGATCAACGGTGTCGGCCAGCGCCTCGGCCCGGGCGGCGATCTCCGACAGCGTGTCCACCACCTCCTCGGGCACCACCGGCACCTCCACGCGCTCGGGTTCGGGCTTGGGGGTGGCGCGCAGGCTTTCCAGCTCGGCCTCCGCCGTGGCGAGCCGGTCCTGCAGCCCCGCGGTCTTGTCGGCCAGCATCAGCCCGGCCATCAACAGCATCCGCGCCTCGGGCACGCGGCCCACCTGTGCGCTCAGCACCGCGGCCTCCTCGTCAAGCAATTTCGCCGCGAAACGGAGATAGCTCTCCTCACCCTCCTGGCAGGCCACCTCGAAGGTCCGCCCGTCGATCTCGATGGTCACCTCGGGCATCACGCGTCCTCCGTCTGATCCGCTGCGCCGGGCGCGGCCCCGGCCACCGCACTGTCGATCTCGGCCAGCACGGCCGCGACCTCGTCGCGATCCGCGTCCCTTGCCACGCGCAGCGCGTCAAGCTCGGCCTGAAGTGAGGCGTTGATCGCGTCCGGGTCTGCCACACCCGCCGCGTGCGCCGTGCGCAGCGCCGCGTTGCTCTCACGCAGCTGCGCGTTGGCCGCGCGCAGCGATTGCAGGTCGGCATCGAGCCGCGTCATCGTCTCGGACTGCGCGCCCTGCCCGTCCTGCCCGTCCTGCGCGGCGGCGAGCGCCGCCTCCTTTTCCTCGAGCCGCTCATGCAGCACCCGGATACGCTCTTCCAGCTGCGCGGTCACGAGCCGCTCATCCTCCAGCTCCTGCCGAAGGGTGGCCAGCTCCGCGCCATCGGTCGCGTCATCGTCCTTTCGCACAGCCTCCGCCTCGGCGCGGGCCTCCACGCCCCGCTGGATGCGCTCCAGCGCCGCGGTGATCCGGGTCTGCAACTCCTCGATCTGGTTCATCTCCCCGATCCCTCGTTTCTTTCTGTCCTTGACCTCAACGAATCGCACGACTGGTAGGTGTCGATCAAGTCTAGACGCATCAGGGCGAAAATGCGCCCCCCAACGGCCACGCGCACCGCCGCCACGGGCCGCGCCGCGCTTGAATTCCCGGTGCGGGCTGGTATTGAGCGGTCAACCGCCACACCGCTCAAAGGACGCCCCCTTGGATATCGCAGCCCTGCGCGCAGCGCACCCCGACCATTGGACCAAAGCCGCGGCCATCCGCGCGCTGACCCTCGACGCCGTCGCCGCCGCCAAATCCGGCCATTCCGGCATGCCGATGGGCATGGCCGACGTGGCCACCGTGCTTTATGAAAAGCACCTCAAGTTCGATCCGCGCAATCCCGACTGGCCCGACCGCGACCGCTTCATCCTGTCGGCGGGGCACGGCTCGATGCTGCTCTATTCGCTGCTGCACCTGACCGGCTATGCCGACATGACGATCGGGGAAATCCGCAATTTCCGCCAATGGGGCGCGCGCACGGCGGGCCACCCGGAATACGGCCACGCCAGCGGCATCGAGACCACCACCGGCCCGCTCGGGCAGGGCATTTCCAACGCCGTCGGCTTCGCCATCGCCGAGGAATCCCTGCGCGCCCGCTTCGGGCCCAAGCTGATGGATCACCGCACCTACGTGATCGCCGGCGACGGCTGCCTGATGGAGGGCGTGAGCCAGGAGGCGATCACCCTCGCGGGGCGCCAGCGCCTGTCGCGACTCACCGTGCTGTGGGACAACAACAACATCACCATCGACGGCAGCGTGGACCTCGCCGATCGCACCGACCAGGTGGCGCGCTTCCGCGCCAGCGGCTGGGAAGTGATCGAGATCGACGGCCATGACCCCGACGCCATCGACGCCGCCCTTACCGCGGCCAAGGCATCCGATCTGCCCACGATGATCGCCTGCAAGACCCATATCGCGCTCGGCCACGCCGCGCAGGACACCTCCAAGGGCCACGGCGCACTCACCGACATGGACCAGCTCGCCGCGGCCAAGGCCGCCTATGGCTGGCCCCACGGCCCCTTCGAGATCCCGTCGGACGTCAAATCTGCCTGGGAAGAGATCGGCCGCCGCGGCGCGCCCGAGTTCGACGCCTGGGCCGCCCGGCTCGAATCCGCCTCGCCCACCCGGCAGGCCGAGATCACGCGCATCTTCGCCCGCGAGGTGCCCGCCAAGCTTACCTCCCGCATCCGCGCGCTGAAAAAGCAGATCAGCGAGGAAGCCCCCAAGGTGGCCACCCGCAAGTCGAGCGAGATGGTCCTCGAGGTGGTCAACCCGATCATGCCCGAGACCATCGGCGGCTCGGCCGACCTGTCCGGCTCGAACAACACCCGTTCGGGCGACATGACCGTGTTCGACACCGATAACCGCAAGGGCCGCTACATCCATTACGGCATCCGCGAGCACGGCATGGCCGCGGCGATGAACGGCATGGTGCTGCATGGCGGCATCCGCCCCTATGGCGGCACCTTCATGTGCTTTACCGATTACGCCCGCCCCGCCATGCGGCTGGCGGCGCTGATGAAGGTGCCGACCGTCTTCGTCATGACCCATGACAGCATCGGTCTGGGCGAGGACGGCCCCACCCACCAGCCGGTCGAGCATCTGGCGATTTCACGCGCCACGCCCAACACCCATGTCTTCCGCCCCTGCGACACGGTCGAGACCGCCGAGGCGTGGGAGCTGGCGCTGCAATCCAAGGACGCGCCCTCGGTGCTGTCGCTCACCCGCCAGGGCCTGCCGACGCTGCGCACCACGCACAAGACCAAGAACCTCAGCGCGCAGGGTGCCTACGTGCTGGCCGAGGCCGAGGGCAAGCGCCGCGCGATCATCCTCGCCACCGGCTCGGAGGTCGCAATCGCGATGCAGGCGCGCGATCTCCTGCAGGCCGAGGGCATCGGCACGCGGGTCGTCTCCATGCCCTGCTGGGAGCTATTCGAGGATCAGACCGAGGCTTACCGCCGCCGCGTCCTGCCCGCCGGGCCGGTGCGCGTCGCGGTCGAGGCCGGGGTCCGCTTCGGCTGGGATCGCTGGCTCTACGGCGAGCGCGGCCGCCGCGACAAGGGCGGCTTCGTCGGCATGCACGATTTCGGCGCCTCCGCACCCGCCGAGGTGCTCTACGAGCAGTTCGGCATCACCGCAGAGGCGGTGGCCACCGAGGTGAAATCGCTGCTCTGAGACGACACCGGGGGGGGGTGCGCCGACGCGCCCCCCACTGCTTCAGCCCCCGGTTGCGCATCGCAAGACACAGCAGGGCGGCACTTGGCCTTTAGCGAACCTTCACAGCTTGGTGCCAATGCGCGGAATCAAGGCGCGGAACGCGCCGCCGCGCAGCGCCCGACCGCCCCCTCGGGCGGGCGCTCTTGGTCGTTGCAAGTAGCTGTGATTGCAGAAGTATCTTGCACCATAAATCGCATAGCACAAACCGAACTGCGCCCACCCGGCGGTCGGGCGCTGCGCGGCTCCTCAACCGTTGTGCCCAACGACCGCTCAAGGCCATAACCTCCCTCTTGCATCCCCGCCCCGGCCACGGCACGCTTCCCCGCGACCCGCCAGCCCGGAGGCCCGCCCATGTCCCGCGATCCGCTCCTTCAGCCCTACACGCTGCGCCATCTCACGCTGAAGAACCGTATCATGACCACCAGCCACGAGCCCGCCTATGCCGAGGACGGGCTGCCCAAGGATCGCTACCGCGCCTACCATGTCGAACGCGCCAGGGGCGGCGTGGCACTGACGATGACCGCCGGATCGGCGGTGGTCAGCCGCGACAGCCCGCCCGCCTTCAACAACATCCTCGCATACCGCGATGAGGTGGTGCCGTGGCTGCGCAAGCTCGCCGATGAATGCCACGACTACGGCTGCGCGGTGATGATCCAACTGACCCACCTGGGCTGGCGCACCCGCTGGGACCGGGGCGACTGGCTGCCCTCGCTGGCGCCTTCGGCCCTGCGCGAACCCGCCCACCGCGCCTTTCCCAAGGTGATGGAGGATTGGGACATCGCGCGCATCATAACTGACTACGCCGATGCCGCCGAACGGATGCAGGACGCCGGGCTCGACGGGATCGAACTCGAAGCCTACGGCCACCTGATGGATGCCTTCTGGGCGCCGCGCCAGAACGCGCTCGACGCGCCCTGGAACGGCGATCTCGAGGCGCGGATGCGCTTCTCTCTCGACGTGCTGTCGGCCATCCGCGAGCGTGTCGGCCCGGATTTCATCGTCGGCGTGCGCTACACCGCCGACGATCTCGCCCCGCACGGCATCACGGCCCGTGACGGGCTCGCCATCGGCCACCGGCTAAAGGCGAGCGGCATGGTCGATTTTCTCAACGTGATCCGGGGCCGCGTCGATACCGACGCCAACCTCACCGACGTGATCCCGGTGCAGGGCATGAAATCAGCCCCGCATCTCGATTTCGCGGGCCGCGTGCGCGCCGAGATCGGCCTGCCCACCTTCCACGCCGCGCGCATCCCCGACGTGGCCACCGCGCGCCACGCGGTCGCCACCGGACAGCTCGACATGGTCGGCATGACCCGCGCCCACATGGCAGAGCCGCGCATCGTGGCCAAGATTGCCGAGGGGCGCGAGGACGATATCCGCCCCTGCGTCGGCGCCACCTATTGCCTCGATCGTATCTACCAGGGCGGCGAGGCGCTGTGCATCCACAACGCCGCCACGGGCCGTGAACTCGACCTGCCTCATGAAATCTTGCAAAGCGAGAGTCCCCGCCGCGTGGTGGTCGTGGGTGCGGGCCCCGGCGGGCTCGAGGCCGCGCGCGTCGCCGCCACACGCGGCCACCACGTCACCGTGTTCGAGGCCGCCGACCAGCCCGGCGGGCAGGTCCGGCTCGCCGCGCAATCACGCCGCCGGTCCGAGCTTATCGGCATCATCGACTGGCGCATGGCCCAATGCGCCGCGCGCGACGTGGACTTCCGCTTCAACGCGCTCGCCGAGGCCGAGGACATCACCGCGCTCGCCCCAGACGTCGTGATCGTCGCCACCGGCGGGCTGGCGCAGCAGGACATTCTCGAGGCGGGCAACGACCTGACGGTGACGGCGTGGGACATCCTCACCGGCGATGTGAGGCCGGGGCGCGAGGTTCTGCTGTTCGACGACGCGGGCGACCACGCGGCCCTTCAGGCAGCAGAGGTGATCGCGCAGGCGGGATCGACGGTCGAGGTGATGACCCCCGACCGCAGCTTCGCCCCAGAGGTGATGGGGATGAACCTGGTTCCTTACATGCGCAGCCTTCAGGACAAGCCCGTGACCATGACTGTCGCGCGCCGCCTCAAATCGGTCGCGCGCGCGGGCAACCGGCTGCGCGCCACCATCGGCACGGATTACTCCGATCACACCTTTGAGGCGGAATTCGACCAGGTGGTGGTCAATCACGGCACCCTGCCGCTCGACGACCTGTACCATGATCTCCGGCCCCTCTCGCGCAACGGCGGCGCGGTGGATCACGACGCGCTGATCGCCGGGCAGCCGCAAACCGTCGCCACCAATCCCGACGGCGCGTTTCAGCTCTTCCGCATTGGCGACGCGGTCAGCGCCCGCAACATCCACGCCGCCATCCACGACGCGCTGCGGCTGATGTGCGTGCAATAAGCGGCGGGGCGGGATTGGCCTGGAGCGAACGTTGCAGTGAGCCGCACCATCGCATGTCCGCGGGCAGGCGATCCAACGGTTTTTCAGAGCACTTTATCCCTCCATACCCGAAAAACATGCAATCGGCGCGCTAGCTTAGCCAAATCGCCTGTCCGGGGGGCGGACATGCGATGGCGCGGCGGCCTTCGGCCTTGATTCCGCGCCGGGACCAGATGGTCCAACGTCCGCTCAAGGCCAAAAGCCCCGCGCCTGCCGCCTTACACTCCGCCCGCGCCGGGTCCGGTTGGCCGGAACCACACGGCGAAGGTGCCGCCGAATTCGTCGTCCTCGACATGCACCACCTGCCGCGGGATGCCGATCTCCGCGCGGCGCGCGGCGTCACCCGGCTGCCAGGCCCGCGACGTCACGGCGCAATGCGCCTCCTGCCCACCATAATCGGCCATCGGCGGCACTTCCTTCATGAACCGCAGCCCCTGCAGGACGGTCTCGCCGCCCACGGCCACCGCGCCGGTATCGAGCACGCCCTTCGCCTTGTTGTTCGTCAGGATGGATTGCTGCCGGCTCTCGGCCCAAACCCCGCAGACCATCGTGCGCCCGTCCCGCTCGCGCAGGTCGATGGCCACGGTGATCCCGCCCCCGCTGTCATAGCTGCCGCCCGACAGCACCGGGTCGGCCCCCAGCCGGGCCACGGTCTGCGGCGCGGTCGCGGCAGTGCAGCCAGCCAGCAGGCCAGCCGCGGCGAACGTCATCGCGGATCGGATCATCGCAACCTCCTTGGTCGTCCCATTGTCTGCCCCGACATGGGGATCGCGCGCCGGAATGCCAATCCGGCCCTCACGCGGCGCCCGCGTATTCGGCGGTCTCCTCCAGCATCTCGGGATACCATTTTTCCAGCACCGGCATGAACGCCTCGCGGATGCGGCCCACCTGCGCGGGCGTCAGATCCTCGCGCCAGACCCCGGCCTGCCCACGCGCAAAGAACGACTGCATGTGCGGCGGGCGCTCGCGAAAGCCCGCCTCGCTCTCCTGCTTCTTCAGCGCATCGAAACTCGTCTCGCGCAGCGCGTAGGCAAGCTGCGCCTTGTCCACCTTGACGCGCAGGAATTTCTCCAGCAGGCGGGTCATCTCGCGCTCGCCCCGGCGCAGCATGTCCTCGTACCGGATGACATGACGCGGCAGGCCGGGCGCGGTCGTCCACGTCTGCACGTGATCGTCCCACCGTCCCAGCGCCTCGAAGATGCCGGTGTCGGTGCCGCTGCTCATGTCCGGGTCCATCATCCGGTCGATCGCGGTATCGAGATCGCAATCCTGGTGCCGCGCGAACGAGGGCGCGAGGTCGAACGGGTTGCGCATCATGTAGATCGCCGCCGCCGTCACCTCGGCAGGGATGACATCCTTGCCCAGGATGCGGATCGGCTGGCAATGGGTCTTGACGAAATGGTGGCTGGGCTTCGACGCCGCGATCATCCGAAGCGCGGTCGGCCGCACCGCCATCCAGTCCTCGTAGGTCTTGCCCCGATAGACGCGCCCCGCCGCCCGGTCAAAGAAATCCTGCCGTATGTCGCCGGTGGTGAACTGGCTGAGATGGTTGATGTCCGGCGCCTGCCCCTTGGGCATGAAGTAATGCGCCAGAAGCGACCGCATCCAGGTGTTGCCGGACTTGGGATAGCTCGCCAGCCAGATTATTCGCCGCAGATCGTTCATTCCAGGTACCCGAATTTAGTCATCACCTTGCGGTGCGCGTGCTTCATCTTCTTGACCAGCCGCGCGGGCAGGTCGGTCTTCCACTGGTCCTTCTGCCCCTTGGCAAAGAACCGCTCGCTCTGCTCGGATTTCTCGACGAAACCCTGCTTCTTCTCCTGCTCCGACAGCTCCTTGAAGCTGGAAAACAGGATCGCGCGGTCCAGTCGCTCGACATCGAGCGGCATCCCCAGATGCTGCACCAGCCGCGCGAAACAGGCGCGCGGCTCCGCCAGCATGTCCTCGTAGCGCAGCACCAGCACCGGATAGGCGGATTTGCCGGTCCAGCTTCGCACGTGATCGGACCAAGAGCCCATGAACTGCGTCACCGTCTCCTCGTCGGGCGGGTTGGCGTTGTCGGGGTGGCTGACCGTGCTGACCGCCTCTTCCGGCGTCATCCCGTAATGGCGCGCATAGGATAGCACCATGTCGAGCGGGTTGCGCAGGATATAGACCGCCGAGCGCGTGACGCTGTCGGGGATGAGCGGCACCCCGCGCGCGGTGACGCGGGCGTTATGCGTCTTGACGAGGTTGATATCGGCATTGTTCGCCACGATCCCGCGCAGCACCCGCGGGCGAAGCTGCAGGGTCTGGTCGATATTGGTCACGTCGAGCGGACCACCTGCCACCATCCGATAGGTCTTGGTGATCGAGTCGCCCATCGCCACAAGATGCGCGTTGTTGATCGGCACCGGCTCACGCGCGTTAGCGATGTAATTGGCCAGGAAAATCCGCGCCCACGTATTGCCCGACTTGGGGTAGGACGCCATCCAGACGATGCTTTTTTTCATGGTGCGGACCGTCCGTTTTCCGGGATGCGAAAATAACACCCGGACAAATAAAAGCGGCGGGGGGTAATGTCACCCCCCGCCGCCTTTTTTTCAGATCAACCGTATCAGAAGCTCAGGTTGATCGCGGTCGCCAGCAGGTTGCCGTCGATGCCCGGGTTTCCGGCCACGGCACCATTGTTGGTTTCCATGTAGGCGTAGTAGACGTCCCAGCTTACGCCGGCACCAAGGCTACGCGACGCACCAAGCAGGTAGGCCTCGTAGTCCGAGCTCGGGGCACCGCCACCGTTGCTCGTCTCACCCTGGTAGGTGCTCAGGCCAACGGTCCAGGGGCCTGCGATGTCGTAGGACGCGCCCACGCTCCAGCCTTCCTGGTCGCCAGCACCGCCGGCAAAGCCGTTGTCGTTCTCGGCATAGGTTGCACCGAAGGTGAAACCGCTGACGCCGATCGTGCCGCCGACACCCCAGGTGGTCGGATCCGACCGGCCGACGGTGTTCGTGTCACCCGTGCCCCAGCGGGCTGCGAGGCCAACGTCAACACCGTTGAACGACTGGCTGTACTTGGCGCCGATGTCGAAGATGTCGAACACGGGGCCAACCGCGTTGCGGTTCACACCGAAGTTGTTGGTGGTGTTGCCGGCGCTGGTCGCTGCGTAGGACGCACCAAGGGTCAGGCCGTTGAAGGACGGCGTGAAGTAGGTGATGCGCTGCACGTCGTTGTTGCCAGCGACCTCGGTCAGCGACGACAGGGCCGCCTGACGGAAGCCACCCGAACCGGTGACCGGGATGAAGGCCGACAGCGAACGCGAGTTGATCGCCATGGACGACACGCCGGGCGTGTAGACCGAGCCCATCAGCAGGTAGCCGGCCGAGTTCTCGGAGCCGAGGACGACCTTGCCGAGAGTATCGCTCTCGATGGTGACATAGGATTCGTCGATACCAACAGCGCCACCGCCGTTGTTCATGGCTTCCATCTGGACGCTGAAACCGAAGGTCATGCCGTTGTCGAGCGTGACGGACGGCGAGAAGATGATCTCCGAGTTGGTGTAGACGTCGACACCGTCGAAATCCGCACCGGTAACGCCGGTGCCGGAAACGTCAGTGATACCGACGTGGGTGTTGGCAAAACCGCCCCAATTCATGTTCCATTCCTGGGCCGAAGCCGGGGCAGCCATTGCGACGCCAAGTGCGATCGCGCTGGTGCTCAGAAGATGCTTTTTCAAGGGTGTCCCTCCTCATAAGCAGGTTTTCATTTCCGCCGCACCAGTCATTGACACGGCTTGGGCATTGGAATGCGCCAATCCCCCCCCGGGTGTCAACGAAGCCCCCCGGCCCCGCGCGCATCCCGCGGCAATTGTGGCTCAGATACCACACACCTTTCGGGCAGGGCGGCAGAGTCCGAGATATTATCAGGAAAATGTAGGTTCATCTTTGACCTTACGCGGGAAGCCGCGCATGGGCCGCCATCCGCGCGGCGGCCTCCATGAGTCGCGAGTCGTCCACCGTCAGCGCCACCCGCACCCACGATTCGAGCGTTTCGCCAAACGCCGCGCCGGGCATCACCGCGACGCCCCTCTCCGCCAGCAGATCGTCGGCCCAGGCCGCCCCGCTCATCCCCGTCGCCGACACATCGACCATCGCGAACATCCCCGCCTGCGGACGGTGCACCCGCAGCCCGCTGCCGGATTCGAGCGTGTTGGCCAGCGCCGCGGCGCGTGCGGCATAGCGCTGCCGCATTCCCGCCGCCACCTCCGATCCGCGCCGGATCGCCGCCTCTGTGGCATCGGCGATGAACGGCTGGTTGCCGAACAGCATCACCTCCGCCAGCGGCAACAGCGCCTCGATGAACGCCTGCGGGCCGATGCACCAGCCGCTGCGCAGCCCCGGCGCGGCGTGGCTTTTCGAAATCGACGACACCGCGATCACCCGGTCGGCCAGCGCCGGATCGGCGAGCGGCGAGACGAAACGCATCCCGTCGAACACCAGGTCCTCGTACACCTCGTCCACCACGATCCACAGGTCATGCGCCCGCGCCACCGCACCGATGGCCGCGATATCACCCTCGGTCAGCACCGCGCCGGTGGGGTTGTGCGGCGTGTTGAGCAGGATCGCCCGGCTGCGCGGGCCGACCCGCGCGGCCAGGTCGCCCGCGTCCATGCAAAAGCCCCGCGCGGAGTCCAGCGGCACCGGCACCATCCCGGCCCCGGTGGCGCGAATGACGCCCTCGTAGGTGGCATACATCGGGTCGCCCACCAGCACCTCGTCGCCCGCCTCCACCAGCGCCGCCATCACGGCGAATAGCGCGGTCTGCGTGCCGGGCAGGCAGATCACCTGTTCGGGGGTGAAATCGCGGCCCCGCCGCGCGGTGTAGAGCGCCGCCAGCGCCGCGCGCAGCCCCGCCTCGCCGCGCCCGTTGGAATAGGCCGTGCGCCCCGCCGCCAGCGCCGCTCCCGCATCGGCGATCAGCGCGGGCGGCGCGGCGATGTCGGGTTCGCCGATGGTCAGGCGGATGACGTCGCACCCCGCGCGCGCCATTTCGGCGGCGCGCTCGTGCACCCGCCACTTCGCCCCGCCCAGCCCGGCAAGCCGGTCCGTCACCGTCGAGAATTTCATTACCGCCTCCGCGACTGCGTCCTGTGCGCCGATCCATGCCGCGCACCTTGCCCCGCCGCAAGGCGAAAGCATGGTGTGAACCGTGCGGTTCGCCGCCCGAACCTGCAGGTTCGCCGCCGCGCCCGTCGCCGGATCGTGAGTGTGACGAGGCGCCATTGCGTGCTATCATGGTGTGGCAGAACGCCGCATCCGGCGTCGCGAAACAAGCGGGAGGACACCATGACCCGAACCATCGGAAACCCCCTGAGCTGGGCCGCCGAGGCCGCGTTCGGTGCCGGGCGCACCGCCGCCGAGGCGACCGAAGCCCTGCGCGGCCACGCCGACACCCCGCCCGAGGTGCGCCGCCTGACCAATGCCGACCTGCGCACCGCCCTGCGCCGCGGCATCGAGGATTTCGGCGCGCTGCGCAGCGACGTGATCTTTCTCATCCTGATCTACCCGATCATCGGCATCGCGCTCGCGCTCACCGCGTTTCACATGGCGCGCCTGCCGATGCTTTTCCCTTTGGCAGCAGGGTTTACGCTGCTCGGGCCGGTGGTCGCCACCGGTCTCTACGAGATGAGCCGCCAGCGCGAGGCGACCGGGCACGCGGGTTGGGGCGCGGCATTCTCGGTGATCCGCGCGCCGGTCATCGTGCCCGTCATCGTGCTGGGCGCGGTGCTGATGATACTGTTCCTCGCGTGGATGTTCGCCGCGAGCGTGATCTACAACGTCACCCTTGGCCCCGAGCCGCCGACCTCGGTCGCGGGCTTCCTCGGGGACGTGCTGACCACGGGGCCCGGCTGGGCAATGACCGTGCTGGGCGTGGGCGTGGGCGCGGTGTTCGCCGCGATGGTGCTGGCGCTCAGCCTCACCGCCTTTCCCATGCTGATCGACCGGCGCGCGGGCGTGACGGTGGCGGTGCTCACCTCGCTCAAGGTGGTGCGCGAAAACCCCCGCGTTTCAGCCACTTGGGGGCTGATCGTGGCTGTGGCGATGTTTCTCGGAACGCTGCCGCTGTTCCTTGGCCTGGTGATCGTCCTGCCGGTGCTGGGCCACGCCACCTGGCACCTCTACCGCGCGGCGGTGCCCGCCGAGGCGTGAGCCGACGCCCGCCTCACCCCGCCTCGGCGAGCCGGGCCACGTAGCGCGCCAGTGTGTCGATCTCCAGATTGACCATGTCGCCCACGGCCACGTCGCCCCATGTCGTCACCTGCCGCGTGTGGGGGATGAAGTTGATCCCGAAATCGCGGCCCTCGACCTCGTTGACGGTAAGCGAGGTGCCGTTGAGCGCCACCGACCCCTTGGGCGCGATGAACTGCGCCAGCCCCTCCGGCGCGCGCAGCGTGACGCGGGTGCTGTCGCCCTCCGCGGCCACCGACACCACCTCGGCCAGCCCGTCCACATGGCCCGAAACGATATGCCCGCCCAGCTCGTCACCCACCTTGAGCGACCTCTCGAGGTTGACGCGCCGCCCGTCCGTCCATGTCGAGAGGTTGGTGCGTGACTGCGTCTCGGCAGAGATATCGACATCGAACCAGTCGGGGCCGAGATCCACCACCGTCAGGCACACGCCGTCACAGGCGATGGAGGCGCCCATCTCGATGGTGCCGGTGTCATAGCCGGTCGCGATCCGCGCGCGCATGTCGCCGCGCTGCTCGACCGCGCGAACCTGGCCGATATCGGTGATGATGCCTGTGAACATGCGCGCCGTTCCCTTCGCTGGCCTGCCCCAACGGCCTAGCGCCCCGACCGGTCCAAGGCAAGCCAACCAGCGACACGCAGGCTTACTTTTGCCAGAATTTTCCGCTACGAGAACCCCGGAACGAGAGTGAGCGGGGACATGCAGGAATGCCAGGGCTGACCGGAATAGGGCGCTCTTTCCTCTTGCTGCAGGGGCCGCACGGGCCGTTCTTTTACCGGCTGGCTCAGATGCTGCGCCGGTCGGGGGCCGAGGTGCGGCGCGTGGGCTTCAACGCGGGCGATCGCGCCTTCTGGCCCGATGCCGGTCGCTACATCGCCTTTCGCGAGGCGCCTGACCGCTGGCCCGAAACCTTGCGCAGCCTGATCGAGGCGCATGGCGTGACCGATCTGGTGCTCTACGGCGACACGCGGCCCGTCCATGCCGAGGCGGTGGCCATCGCCCGCGCGGCAGGGATCACGGTGCATGTGTTCGAAGAGGGCTACATGCGCCCCTACTGGATCACCTACGAGCGCGGCGGCACGAACGGCCATTCGCGGCTGATGGATCTCGGTATCGACGAGATGCGCACGGCCCTCGCCGCCTCGGACATGGATACCGCCCTGCCGCCCGCAAGCTGGGGCGACATGCGCGAGCACATCTTCTATGGCGCGCTCTATCACGGCTGCGTACTGGCGCTGAACCGGGGCTATCGCCGGTTTCGTCCGCATCGCACGATCGGGGTGGGGGCTGAATTCGCGCTCTACCTGCGGCGCCTGCTGTTCATGCCCGCCCTCGCGCTGGAACGGCGCGTTGCGACACGGCGCATCCGCACCGGCGGCTTTCCCTATCACGTCGCGCTCTTGCAGCTCGAACACGACGCCTCGTTCCAGGCGCATTCGCCGTTCTCGTCGATGACCGAGTTTCTCGACGTTGTGATCAAGGGCTTTGCCGCGGGCGCACCGCCGCATCATCACCTCGTGGTCAAGGCGCACCCGCTCGAGGACGGTCGCGCCCCCATCCGCGCCACGCTGCGTCGGCTGGTGGATGAACATGGGCTCAGAGGCCGGGTGCATTTCCTGCGCGGCGGCAAGCTCGCGCCGCTTCTCGACGAGGCGCGCAGCGCCGTCACCGTCAACTCCACCGCCGGGCAGCAGGTGTTGTGGCGCGGCATTCCCCTGCGCACCTTCGGCGCGGCGGTCTATGCCAAGCCAGAATTCGTCTCGACCCTGCCACTGCCCGAGTTCTTTGCCCGGGCCGAGCGCCCCGACCGGCGCGCCTATGCCGATTACCGCCGCTACCTGCTGGAGACCAGCCAGCTTCCCGGCGGATTCTATTCGGCGCGCGGTCGGCGGCAGGTGCTGCGGCAAGTGGTGGACATGATGCTCGCACCCGACGATCCCTACGACGCGCTGAGCCTCGGCACCGCGGCACCAAGGCAACAGTTGCGCCTCGTTCCCTGAGGCAGCCCACAGGAAAAGCTGGATTTTTCAGGCCTCCTGCGATAGCGTTCCGTGAAAAATACCGAGGCAGAACAAGAACAGGTCGAGGAGACCGAGCAGTGACACCCCGACACTCCCGATGGGCGCGTCCCGTCGCCCTCTTGCTGGTGGCAAGCCTCGTAGCCGGGTGCGGCCTGCCACGACTGGGCCCCAACAAGCGCGAAATCTATGCCGGATCGGTGCAGCGTCAGGGCGACGCCTTCGTGGTGACGGTGAACGACCGCGTTACCCGCGCGACCGCCGTGCAGCCGGCGCTTGGCTTCACCGAGGATTTCCTCAATGCCGGGCTCCTCGGCTCGGACACGATCCGCGCTGGCGACAAACTCGGCCTCACCATCTGGGAAAATGTCGATGACGGGCTGATGACCGGGGCAACCGCAAACCAGACCGTCCTCGAAGAGGTGCAGGTCGATGGCCAGGGCTTCATCTTCGTGCCTTACGCCGGCCGCATCAGGGCGGCGGGCAACACGCCCGAGGGGGTGCGCCGCGCCATCACCGAGCGACTCGACCAGCAGACCCCCGATCCACAGGTCGAGGTGCGCCGCGTGGCCGGTGACGGCTCGACCGTATCGGTGAGCGGCGCGGTCGCCGGGCAGGGCGTCTACCCGATAGAGGCGCCGACGCGGCGGCTCTCGGCAATGATCGCGGCGGCGGGCGGCGTCGCCATCAAGCCCGAGGTCGCGCAGATCACCGTGATCCGCGGCGAGAAACGCGCCAAGGTCTGGTTCCAGGACCTGTTCAAGTATCCGCAATTCGACATCGCCCTGCGCGCCGGCGATCGCGTTCTTGTCGAGGCCGACACCCGCTCCTACACCGCGCTCGGGGCCACCGGCGCGCAGGCGCGCGTGACCTTCGAAACCCAGACGCTGAGCGCGCTCGAGGGGCTGGCACAGGTCGGCGGGTTGAGCGTGGCGTCCTCCGATCCCACCGGCGTATTCGTGCTGCGCAACGAACCGGCGGAGATCGCCAACCAGGTGCTGGGCCGCAACGATCTCGTGGGCGCGCAGCGCATGGTCTACGTGCTCGACCTCACGCAACCCAACGGCATGTTCATGGCCCGCGATTTCGCGATCCGCGACGACGATACGATCTACGTGACCGAGGCCCCCTTCGCGCAATGGAGCAAGGTCATCTCGGCGCTCACCGGCACGCTGGGCGCGGTCGGCTCGGTCTCGACCGCATCGAGCACGCTGCAAGGCGACGTATGACGCCAGAACAGGGCGACGCACCCGCCGGGGCCGATACGCCCCGGCGGGTTTTCCATTTCAACGGCGGGTTCCTGTGGCAGCGGCGGGTAAGGCGCATCCTGCACCTTGCCGGGTACAACCTGCGCCTCGGCTGGCCATCTGCCGGGGATCTCGTGGCGGTCTGGGGCAAGAGCCCGGTCGCCGCGCGCGGCGAGGCGGTGGCGGCGCGGACCGGTGCGGGGCTTCTGCGGGTCGAGGACGCATTCCTGCGCTCGGTCCTGCCGGGGCGCAGCGGCGCACCGCCGCTGGGGCTGCTGCTCGACCGGCAGGGCGTGCATTTCGATGCAAGCGTGCCCTCGGATATCGAGGAAACACTCGCGCGCCACCCGCTCGACGACACCCCGCTTCTGGACCGCGCGCGCGATGCCATGGCGCGGCTGCGCGCGGGCCACCTGACCAAGTATTCCGGCGTCGATCCCGCCCTGCCCTGCCCCGATCCGGGCTACGTTCTGGTGATCGACCAGACATATGGCGATGCCTCGGTCCGGCATGGCGGGGCGGATGCCAGCACCTTCCAAGAGATGCTGACCCTCGCGCAGGAAGAGCACCCCAACACGCCCATCCTGATCAAGACTCACCCCGAGACCGCCCAAGGCCACCGACGGGGCTATTTCTCGACGGCGGACGCCGTCGGACGGGTGCGCCTGATCACCGCGCCGCTCAGCCCCTGGCCGCTGCTCGAAGGGGCGCAGGCGGTCTATACCGTGTCGTCGCAGATGGGGTTCGAAGCGATCCTCGCGGGCCACCGCCCGCAGGTCTTCGGGCGGCCCTTCTACGCCGGGTGGGGCCTGACCGAGGACCGCCACGCCGCACCCTTCGCGCGGCGCACCCGCTCCCTCACCCGCGCACAGCTGTTCGCCGGCGCGATGATCCTCGCCCCCATTTGGTACGATCCCTGCCGCGACCGGCTCTGCGACCTGGAAACCGCGCTCGACCAGTTCGAGGCCGAAACCCGCGCCTGGCGCGACGATCACCGGGGCTGGACCGCGCATGGCATGCGGCTGTGGAAACGAGCACCGATCCAGCGCTTTTTCGGCAGCCAGCGGCGGGTGATCTTTGGGCGCGCGCGCAGCGACCGCCCGGCGATGGTATGGGCCTCGGCAAAGACGGACGCCCGCGAGGGCGCGCTGCACGTCGAGGACGGCTTCCTGCGCTCGCGCGGGCTCGGGGCCGATCTGGTGCCACCCCTGTCGCTGGTGCTCGACGATCTCGGCATCTACTACGATCCCACCCGCGAAAGCCGGCTTGAGCGGCTGATCGCTATGCGCGAGACGCTGCGCGCCGATCAGGCACAGCGCGCCCGCGCCCTCATCTCGACGCTGACGGATCACGGGCTGAGCAAGTACAACCTCGGCGCGCCCGCCCCCGCCCTGCCCGACGGCCATCGCATCCTCGTGCCGGGGCAGGTCGAGGATGACGCCTCGATCCGGCTCGGCGCGGGCGCGATTGCCACCAATCTCGACCTGCTGCGCCGCGCGCGTGCGGACAACCCCGACGCGGTGATCCTCTACAAGCCGCACCCCGACGTCGAGGCCGGGCTGCGCCCCGGTGCGGTGCCGCCCGGGGCGCTCGACGATCTCGCCGATCTGGTGGTCGCCGGCACCGATCCCGCCGCGCTGCTGACGCAGGTGGCCGAGGTCTGGACGATGACCTCGCTTCTGGGGTTCGAGGCACTGTTGCGCGGGGTGCGGGTGACCGCCACCGGCGTGCCCTTCTACTCGGGCTGGGGCCTCACCCGCGATCTCGGGCCGGTGCCCGCGCGGCGCCGCGCCCGGCCCGCGCTCGAGGGGCTGGTCCACGCCACACTGATCGACTACCCGCGCTACCGCGACCCGCTCACCGGCCTGCCCTGCCCGGTGGAGGTGGTGGCCGACCGGCTGACGCACGCAGAGGTGCCGCGCGCGGGGGCGGCGAACCGGCTGCTGGCCAAGGCGCAGGGCGCGCTGGCGGGCCACGCGTGGCTGTGGCGCTGAACCGGCGGGCCGGGCGCGGCGCCGTCGGCCCCAGGTTGCGCGGCTAGCCTTTGAGCGGGTAGCGGTCCGGCTCGGCGAACACGTCGATCACCCGCGTGCCTGCCTTGATCTTCGCGCCATGCTCGACGCCCGCGCCGATGGCATAGCTGTCGCCGGGTCCATAAACGCGCGTCTCGCCACCGATGGTGAACTCGATCTCGCCCTCCACCACCGTGCCCCATTGCGGGCCGTGGCTGTGCGGCGGCAGATCCATGTCCTGAAGAAAGGTAAAGAACACGCTTAGCCCGTGCTCCGAACGGACGGCGCGGCTCTGCACCACGTCCTCGGGAAAGGGCAGATCGAGGGACGGGAAATCCATGATGAAATCAGCAAAGGGCATCGGCATCTCCTCCTGGGGTCTCGCCCTTCGATCATGCGCCCCCGGCCCCGGCATGGCAACGCCTCAGGACAACGCGTCAGTGCAGCTTGCGGCGGATGCGCTGCACCATCCACCACACCGCGGCCACCACCGGCAGGGTGACGGCGGCGGTGATCATGCCCTTGCTTACCCCCATCACGCCGGCCACCGGATAGAGCAGGTAGCCCGCCAGCGACACCGCGTAATAGCTGATCGCCACCACGCTGAGCCCCTCGACCGTGCGTTGCAACCGCAGTTGCAGGTCGGCGCGGCGGTCCATGCTCTCCAGCAGGCTCTGGTTCTGCGCACTGCGTTCAACATCCACCCCGGTACGTAGCAGATCGCCCGCCCGCATCGCCCGGTCCGACATCGCCTTGAGCCGGTCCTTGGTCGCCGCCACGGTGCGCATCGCCGGATCGTATCGCCGCATCATGAACTCGTAGAAGGTCTGCCGCCCGTTGAACCGCTCTTCGCGCAGCGCCCCGATCCGCTGATGCACAATCTGCTCATAGGCCGCCGTCGCCCCGAACCGGAACGAGGATTGCGCCACCAGCGCCTCGAGCTCGGCCGACACCTCCAGCAGCCCGTCGAGCGTGTCCTCGGCGGGCTGGCTGCCGGCGGTCATGTCGCCCACCAGGCGGCTCAGGCGGCTGTCGGTCTCGCCCATCTGGCGGCTCATCTCGCGCACCCGGGCAAAGCCCAGCATCGACATTGTCTTGTAGGTCTCGATCTCGCACAGCCGCTGCACGATCCGCCCGATCCGCCGCTGCCCGGTCTCGGGGGCTACATGCAGCGAGAACCGCAAATGCCCCGCCGGGTCGATCCGGAAATCGCCGGCGATCACGCCGGCATCGTCGAGCACCCGCGCCACCGCCACGCTCTCCGGGACGAACCAGCGGTCGATATCCGTCCGCGCGCCCTCGCGGCTCTCCCACGGCACCACCCGGATCATCGCCGAGGTGATCCGCTGCCCCGGCGCCTCGGCCAGCCACTCGTCGGGGAACACGTCGAAATCCGCCGGGTCGAAGGGCCGCTCGCTCACCCCCTCGCTGAACACCGTGTAGGTCACCATCTCGGTATGGCTCTCCCACTTGAGCCGGTGCCGCCCGATCTCGCCGAAATAATGCGTCGCACCGGGCTGCGGGTGCTTGGCCCCGTACCGGTCGAGTAGTGACGTCAGATGCGCGAGATCGGCCGCGCGGTCGCGCTTGGCGGCGTCCTGCTCGCGCTTGACGGCGAGATAGATCGCCGTGCAGGGCGCGGCGAGGGTGGGAAAGGGCCGCGCGTGCAGCTCGTTGGTCAGCTCGTAGCGCAGCGGATGGTCGGCGATGGGGGGCATGGGCCGGTCTCCTGATCCTGTGCCGTTCCTTAGCGCGCCACGCATCCGCGCAAAAGAGGTTTTCCCTGAAAACCCAATGATTTAGCGGAACACAACCGTATACCGCACAGGCTTCGGGCTTCTTCTTGGTGAAAATACTCCAAAACCCGCGCCGCGCCAAAGGCGAATGCGTCATGCGCCGCGCACGCAAATCCGCAGGAAACGGGTCGTCAGCCCCGCTCCCTGTGGGGCACATCTGGCGTCATGAGCATTTCAGACACATCAGCACCGACCGCACCACCGTCACAGCGCCCCATGAGCGCGCTCGAATGGGGTATGCTTCTGGCACTTGCCACGGTCTGGGGCGGGTCCCTCTTCTTTAACGAGGTGGCGGTGCGCGATCTGCCGGTGCTGAGCGTCGTCGTGGGCCGCGTGGCCCTTGCCGCCCTCATCCTGATGGCAATTCTGCGACTGCGTGGCGAGCGCCTGCCGCGCAGGCGGCGCATCTGGATCGCCTTCGCCTGCATGGGACTGATGAACAACGCCTTGCCCTTTTCGCTGATCGTCTGGGGGCAGCAGCATATCGCCTCGGGCGTGGCCTCGATCCTGAATGCCGCGACGCCGCTCTTCACCGTGCTGCTGGCCCATGTCCTGACCCGCGACGAACGCATGACCGGCGGCAAGATCACCGGTGTGCTGATCGGCCTTGCGGGGGTGGCGGTGATGATCGGGGTGGGGGCACTGCGCGATCTGGGCGTGCACGTGGCCGCGCAACTCATGTGCCTGATGGCCGCCGTCTCCTACGCGCTGGCGGGGATATTCGGGCGGCGCTTTCGCGGCATGGGGGTCAGCCCGATGGCCACGGCGACCGGACAGGTCATCGCGTCGAGCCTGATCCTGCTGCCGCTCGCGCTGATCGTCGATCGCCCGTGGGGCCTTGCGCCCCCCGGCGTCGCAGCCATCGGCGCACTGATCGGGGTGGCCACCCTGTCGACCGCGCTGGCCTACACGCTCTACTTCCGCATCCTCGCGACGGCGGGGGCGACCAACCTGCTCCTGGTCACCTTCCTTGTCCCGGCCAGTGCCATCCTGCTGGGCACGCTCATCCTGGGTGAGGTGCTGCTCCTGCGGCACATGATGGGAATGGCGCTGATCGGTGCCGGACTTGCCGCAATCGACGGGCGGCCCTGGCGCATGCTCACGCGGGCCTTGCGCTGAGAGACCGCGCGCCATGAAAAGAGGCGCGACCCGCAGGCCGCGCCTCCGCTACCGCGGACCTGTAAAGATGCCTACTCGATCTTCGGCAGCAGGCTCGTCACGCTGGCCTTGGCATCGCCATAGAACATCCGCGTGTTCTCCTTGAAAAACAGCGGATTCTCGATGCCGGAATAGCCGGTGCCTTGCCCGCGCTTGGAGACGAACACCTGCTTGGCCTTCCACACCTCCAGCACCGGCATTCCGGCGATGGGGCTGTTGGGGTCGTCCTGCGCCGCCGGGTTGACGATATCGTTGGAGCCAATGACGATCGCCACATCCGTGTCGGGGAAGTCCTCGTTGATCTCGTCCATCTCCATGACGATGTCGTAGGGCACCTTCGCCTCGGCCAGCAGCACGTTCATGTGCCCTGGCAGGCGACCGGCCACCGGGTGGATGGCAAAGCGCACGGTCTTGCCCTTTGCCCGCAGCTTGGAGGTGAGGTCCGAAACTGCCCCCTGCGCCTGCGCCACCGCCATGCCATAGCCCGGCACGATGATCACGCTGTCGGCCTCGTTCAATGCCTGCGCCACGCCGTCGGCGTCGATGGCGACCTGTTCGCCCTCGATCTCGGCCGCAGGGCCCTGCGATCCGCCAAAGCCCCCGAGGATGACGCTGACAAACTGCCGGTTCATCGCCTTGCACATGATGTAGCTCAGGATCGCACCGGAAGAGCCGACCAGCGCGCCCACGACGATCAGCAGGTCATTGCCCAAGGAGAAGCCGATCGCCGCCGCCGCCCAGCCCGAATAGCTGTTGAGCATCGAGACGACCACCGGCATGTCGGCCCCGCCGATCCCCATGATCAGGTGATAGCCGATAAAGAACGCCAGGAGCGTCAGCAGCACCAGCGTCCACACGCCCGCGCCGCCGAGATACATCGCCGCGAACAGCAGCGACAGCGCCGCCGCACCGGCGTTGAGCACATGCCCGCCCGGCAGCTTCCTGGCCGCGCCGTCCACCTTGCCGGCGAGCTTGCCATAGGCAATCACCGAGCCGGTGAACGTGACCGCGCCGATCCAGATGCCGAGCATCAGCTCGACCTTGAGGATATTCACTTCCACCGCCGTCTTCTTGGCGAGGATGGCAGCAAAGCCGGTAAACTGCTTGGCGAATGCCGCGGCCTCCGCGCTGATCTCCTCGGGCCTGGGAAAGGCGAGCCCTTGGTCGGCAAACGCTTCCGCCACGCGCCCCAGCTCGAGATCGGCATTGAACCCCACGAACACCGCCGCAAGGCCCACGAGGCTGTGCATGATCGCCACCAGCTCGGGCATCTGCGTCATCTGAACCCGCGTGGCGAGCTGATACCCCACCGCCGCGCCACCGGCGATCAGCACCACCGACAAGAGCCACAGCCCCTGCCCCGGACCGGCCATCGTCGCCAGAACGGCGATGGTCATGCCCGCGATCCCGTACCAGATGGCGCGCTTGGCGCTTTCCTGTCCGCTCAACCCCCCAAGGCTGAGGATGAAGAGAACCGCCGCGACCGCATAGGCCGCTATCGTGAATCCGAAATCCATGATCCCCTCCGCCTTATGATTTCTGGAACATGGCGAGCATCCGCCGTGTCACGAGAAAGCCGCCGAAGATGTTGATCGCGGCCATGAACACCGCGAGCGCGGCGAGGATCGTGATGAAGATTGAGCTCGACCCGATCTGTATCAGCGCGCCGAGGATGATGATCGACGAAATCGCGTTCGTGACCGCCATCAGCGGCGTGTGCAGGCTGTGGCTGACATTCCAGATCACCTGGAAACCGACGAACACCGCCAGCAGGAACACGATGAAATGCTGCATGAAGCTCGCCGGCGCCACGAGCCCGACGCCAAGCACCAGCGCGCCCCCGATGGCCAGCAGCGTCACCTGCCTCTTGGTCTGCGCCTTGAACGCCGCGATCTCCTGCGCGCGTTTTTCTTCGGCGGTCAGTTCCTTTGGCTTTTCCTTCGCGGGCGCAGCGGCAATCGCGGCCACCTTGGGCGGTGGCGGCGGCCAGGTGATCTCGCCCTTGTGCGTCACGGTGGAGCCACGGATCACGTCATCCTCCATGTCATGCACGGCCTGCCCGTCCTTCTCGGGGGTCAGGTCGGTCATCATGTGGCGGATGTTGGTGGCATAGAGCGTGCTGGCCTGCGTCGCCATCCGGCTCGGGAAATCGGTATAACCGATGATGGTGACGCCGTTTTCCGTCACGATCTTGTCGTCGGCGACGGTGAGCTTGCAGTTGCCACCTTTCTCGGCGGCCAGATCGACGATCACCGAGCCACGCTTCATGGATTTCACCATGTCCTCGGTCCACAGCTCCGGCGCCTCGCGGTTGGGAATGAGCGCGGTGGTGATCACGATATCCACCTCCGGCGCCAACTCGCGGAACTTGGCAAGCTGCGCCTCGCGGAATTCCGGGCTCGACACCGAGGCATAGCCGCCCGAGGCCGATCCGTCCTGCTGTTCTTCCTCGAAATCGAGATAGACGAACTCGGCGCCCATCGATTCCACCTGCTCGGCCACTTCCGGCCGCACGTCGAACGCGTAGGTGATCGCGCCGAGGCTGGTGGCCGTGCCGATGGCGGCCAGCCCGGCGACGCCGGCGCCCACCACGAGCACCTTGGCCGGAGGCACCTTGCCCGCCGCCGTGATCTGCCCGGTGAAAAAGCGACCGAAATTATTGCCCGCCTCGATCACCGCGCGGTAGCCCGCGATATTGGCCATCGAGCTCAGCGCGTCCATCTTCTGCGCGCGGCTGATGCGCGGCACCATCTCCATCGCGATGACGGTGGCGCCCTTCTTGGCGGCGGTTTCCAGCCCGGCCTCGTTGCCGCCGGGGTTGAAGAACGAAATCAGGGTCTGCCCCTCGCGCAGCCGTTTCAGCTCGGTCTCGGTGGGCACGCGCACCTTGGCGACCACGTCGCTCGCCTTCCACAGCGCGGCGGCGGTCTTGATGATCTCGACCCCGGCCTCCTCGTAGGCCGCATCCGAGAAACCCGCGCGCTCGCCCGCGCCGGTCTCGATCGCGCAGTCATATCCCAGTTTCTGAAGCTGAAGCGCAGAGTCCGGCGTCATCGCGACGCGGTTCTCACCCTCCATCACCTCCTTTGGCGTTCCGATCTTCACGTTTCCTGTCCCCCTCTGGCAGATCCTGTCTGTCGATGGCCGCCGGTCATCCGGTGCCGGGTCGGTTTTCACGAAAGCGGTTATTTCACACTATTTTGCGACTTGCGATATCAAGTTTGCCGCAGGCGCTACAGCCAACGCCGGGTTTTTTCGCAATAGCGGGCGAAATCGGCCCGGAACGTGCGGCGCATCCGGTTCTCCTCGGGGATCACGAATCGTCGCTCGATCACCCAGACGAAAACCGGGATCAGCGGCAGCGCCAGCACCGCGTCCCAGCGCAGGATGAATCCTGCGAGGATCAGCGCGTCGCCCACGTAGATCGGGTTGCGTGATCGTTTGAATATGCCCGACTGTATCAGCCGCTCGGGTGTCTCGTGCGGCACGATGGTGGTCTTGTGCTTGCGGAACTCCATTGCCGCCAGCGCGATCAGCAGCACGCCGCCGCCCACCAGCACGCCGCCCGCGAAATCCACCCATCCGCCGCCGAGGCTCAGGCCCATCGGTGCCCACGTCGCCTGTGCCCACGCCAGCACGAGAAAGCCCACGAGCCAGACGGGGGGCATGTCGATCCATTTCAGCATTCGCGCGGTTCTCCGGGACAGGTGTCAATGGCACCATGCACGGGATGGCGGGGATGTCAAAAACCGCGTGACGCCCGGTGCCAGCGGGAGTGACGAGGGCGCTTTGGATCGCGGGCGCATCTGGCCTGTTGCCGCCATTCGCATTAGCCGCGCATTGACGGGCCGAGGCGCGGCGATCCCACGGTCGTTCTGCCGCACTTTATGGCAGCCAAATCCGAAAAAGGCCCAAGCGGCGCGCAGGTTGCAGCCTAATCGCCGGGCCGTCACGCCAAAGGCGTGCCGCCTGTATCGGCGCACCTCTGGTGCGACGGGGCGGCCCGGCGATGCGCGGCGGCGCGCGGGGCGCGCCTCCGCGCATGGTCACCAAGACCTCAACGATCACTACAGGCCATACCCGGCCCCCTCACCTTCCCCTTCCCCCCTCCCCGTGTGACCGCTACGCTGCCCGCAACCAAACCGGAGGCCCCATGACACTCGACGGCAAACACGCTCTCGTCACCGGCGGCGGCACAGGCATCGGCCTCGCCATCGCCCGCGCACTCGCCAATGCAGGGGCCGAGGTCACGATCACGGGCCGCCGCGCGGAGGTACTCGACGCCGTGGCCGGCCCGCGCCTCCATCCGCAGGTCATGGACGTGACGGACGAGGCGAGCGTCACCCAGGGCGTGGCCGCAGCGGTCGCGGCACGCGGCCCGGTGCAGGTCTGCATCCCCAACGCAGGCATCGCCGAGGGTCGCGCGCTCCACAAGACCGATACCGATTTCTGGCGGCGCATCATGGCCACCAATCTCGACGGGGCGTTCTGGACGATCCGCGAATGTCTGCACGACATGCGCCGCGCCGAGTGGGGCCGCGTCGTCGCCGTCTCCTCCATCGCCGGACTGCGGGGGCTCAAGGGCGCGTCGGCCTACACCGCGTCCAAGCACGGGCTGATCGGCCTCGTGCGCGCCCTTAGCGAGGATTACCTCGGCACGGCCCTCACCTTCAACGCGGTCTGCCCCGGCTATGTGGATACCGAGATCGTCAGCCGCAACGTGGCCTCGATCGCCGCGCGGGCGGGCGTGACCGAGGATGCCGCCCGCGCCACCATGATCGCCACCAATCGCCACAACCGCCTGATCGCCCCCGACGAGGTGGCGCAGGCCGTGCTATGGCTGTGCGGCCCGGGATCGAGCAGCGTCAACGGCCAGTGCATCGAGATCGCGGGCGGACAGGTCTAGGGGGCACGGGATGACCGATTTCGAGGCAACGCGCGCCATGTTCCACCTCCCCGAGGGGGTGATCTATCTCGACGGCAACTCGCTCGGCCCCCTGCCCCGCGCGGCCAGCGCCCGGATGGCACGGGCGATGCAGGACGAGTGGGGCGAGATGCTCATCACTGGCTGGAACCGCGCCGGATGGATGGCGCAACCGCGCGCCCTGGGCGACCGGATCGGGCGGCTGATCGGGGCGGAGGCGGGGTATGTGGTCCTCGGCGACACGCTGTCGATCAAGGTCTACCAGGCGCTCGCCGCCGCGCTCGACCTGCGCCCCGACCGTCGCGTGATCCTCTCCGACAGCGGCAATTTCCCTTCCGATCTCTACATGGCCGAGGGGCTGATCCGGGCGCTGGACCGCGGCCTTGAGCTGCGCGTCGTCGCCCCCGAAGAGGTGGCCGACGCCATCACCGAAGAGGTCGCCGTGACGCTGCTCACCGAGGTGGATTACCGCACCGGGCGGCTCCACGACATGGCCGACCTGACGGCGCGCGCCCACGCGGCAGGGGCGCTCACGGTCTGGGATCTGGCGCATAGCGCAGGCGCGCTGCCGGTGGACGTGGCAGGGACAGGCGCGGATTTCGCCGTCGGCTGCACCTACAAGTATCTAAACGGCGGCCCCGGCGCGCCCGCCTTCATCTACGTCGCCCCGCGCCATGCGGACACGGCCTTTCCGGCGCTCTCGGGCTGGCTGGGTCACGATGCGCCCTTTGACTTCGAGCCCGCCTACCGCCCGGGCGCGGGCATCGAGCGGATGCGCGTGGGCACGCCACCGGTGCTCGCCATGGCCGCGCTCGAAGCCGCGCTCGATGTCTGGGACAGGGTGGACATGGCGGATTTGCGCGCGCGCTCCATTGCGCTCAGCGAGATGTTCATCACCGGCGTCGAAGCCGCCTGCCCGATGCTCACGCTGGCCAGCCCGCGCGATCCGTCGCGGCGCGGCAGCCAGGTCTCGTTCCGATTCAAAGAGGGCTATGCCGCCATGCAGGCACTGATCGCGCGCGGCGTGATCGGCGATTTCCGCGCGCCCGACATCATGCGCTTCGGTTTCACGCCGCTCTATGTCGGCGAAGCGGAGGTGCGGGCAGCCACCCGCATCCTGACGGAGGTGATGCAGGGCCGCCTCTGGGACGATCCGGCCCATCGCAGACGCAACGCCGTGACCTGAGCGTCCGGCCCTCCGACTGACCCGAGATTCGACACAATACGCCCCAATTTGAACAGAATGTGCACCCATTGCGGCCGCACCGGCACTGTATCCGTTTTGGAAACAAGACGGGAAACAACGCAAATCCCGTCCAGCCAGTTGGCGCAGACCAGCGGCGATGAGGAAGGAACAGGCAGTGCCGACATACACGGTGAATATCTACAACAACGACCCGTTGTTCATCCTGTCCGGAACGGTCGGCAATACCGCGAGCTGGACCGGAGAGGCCAATCCGTCCGGCACCGCGACGATTACCGACAACGAGCCGGGCCTCGAAGGCCAGACCATCGACAGCAGCGGGTCGGGCGGCGAGAGCGCCACTGCAGACATCACGGTTGGCGGCGACACCTCGACTGGAGCGGGCATCTATGCCGAAGAAAGCTGGACCCTGCGCGATACGGTCACCGGCGATACGTTCAACGTCATAACGTTCCGAGTCACCAGCGGCAGCGCGACCGGCTATTATACCCTGTCAGAGACGCCGCTTGTCACCGGGCGCAGCTATGAGACGCTCGACCATGACACCGATCCCGATGTGACCGCGGGCAATCCGGCTTTCAGCATCGACGACTATGTGGAGGCCGGGTTCGAGGTCGACGGGACCACAGGCGATGACAATATCGACGCGAGCTACGTGGATGCCGACGGCGACTCCGTCGGCGGGGGCAATGACACTGTCCTGGCGGGGGCAGGCAATGACACCGTATTCGCGGGCGCAGGCGATGACACGGTGTCCGGCGGCACCGGCAACGATTCGATCCATGGCGGCGATGGCGATGACAGCCTTGTTGGCGCGGACGGCGATGACACGCTGATTGGCGGCGCGGGTGCGGATACGCTTAGTGGCGGTGCCGCGCTTGATATTGTCGATTATTCCGCCTCGGACGCGGCAGTGAATGTCGATCTCAGCACCGGCACCTATGGTGGCGGCGATGCGGAGGGCGATACCGGCTCTGGAATCGACGGAATCATCGGATCGGATTTCAACGACACGCTGACCGGCTTTGACGGCGTTTATGACGGCGGCAACACCACCAATTACATCGACGGCGGCGCGGGCAATGATTTCATCGACGGGCTTGACGGCGGCGATACGCTGATCGGCGGGGCGGATAATGACACCGTGCTTGGCGGTGGCGGCGACGACGAGCTCTACGGCGACGGCACCAGCGCCCGCTGGGCCTACGAGGTCTACACGCAGGATTTTTCCTCGGCCAACGGGCAGGCCTTCACCATCGAGAACGGCACGCTCGCAGGCTCTGGCACGCAGGACACGCTCGATATCGACGCGCTTGGTCAGGCGGCCACCGGGCAGGGCGATCCCAACGATTTCGGCGTCATCTTCACCTCGACGCTCTACGCGCCCGATGCGGGCACCTACCGGTTCACCACCACCTCCGACGACGGCTCAACCCTCCGCATCCTGGATTCGCAGGGCGACCCGCTCGACTTCACCAACCAGACCGGCAATGACGGCCCGTTCCTCGACAACGACTATCACCAGGCCCCCACCACGCGCTGGGGCGAGGTGACGCTGGAGGCGGGTCAGACCTACACGATCGAGGTGCGCGTCTGGGAGAACGCCGGGGGCGAGGTGTTGTCGGGCACGGTCACAGCACCGGGCGGCACCGAAACGAGCCTCGATGAAAGCCCGCTCATCCTCGGGGTCGAGACGACCGCGGGCGATGACAGCCTCGACGGTGGCGCGGGGGCCGACCTCCTGTTCGGCGGCGGCGGCGACGATACGCTCGTCGCGGGCGAAAACGACACGCTGGTGGGGGGCGACGGCGATGATCTGTTCATTCTCGGCAACCAGACGGAAACCGGCGACGGCACGATCTCGATCACCGGCGGCGAGGGCGGCGAGACGGGTGGCGACACGCTGCAACTGACCGCCGATGTCGGCCAGGACGACATCACCTTCACCAATACCGACGACGCGGCGGGCGGCCTGTCGGGCAATTTCACCCTGTCCGACGGCACGGCGGTCAGCTTCTCCGAGATCGAGAACATCATCTGCTTCACCCCGGGGGCCCGCATCCTCACCGAACAGGGCGAGCGCCCGGTCGAGGGCCTGCGCCCCGGCGACATGGTCATCACCCGCGATCACGGGGCGCAGCCGCTGCGCTGGGTCGGGCGACGCACGGTGCCGGGCACTGGCCGCTTCGCACCGGTCCACGTGGCCGCGCATGTGCTCGACGGGGCGTGCGCGCCGCTCACCGTGTCGCCACAGCACCGGTTCCTGTTCACCGGCTACAAGGCCGAGTTGCTCTTTGGCTGCGACGAGGTGCTGATCGCCGCCAAGCACCTGGTGGACGGACAGGCGGTGACGCAGACCGATCAGGCGGCGGTCACCTACATCCACCTGATGTTCGACCGCCACGAGGTGATCTATGCCGAGGGCGCCGCGACCGAGAGCTTTCATGTCGGCGATATCGGCCTCTCGGCCATCGCCGGGGGCGCGCGCGAAGAGCTCTTCGCGCTCTTTCCCGAATTACGCTCCCACCCAGAGAGCTATGGTCCCACCGCGCGCCCCTGCCTGCGCCGCCACGAGGCGCGGCTCTTGATGCCCGCCGCGTGACCGGGCGGCACGGATACCGACGCAATCCCGACAAGATGCCGACACGATATCCCTGCCCCGCCGTCGAATTGCCTCGACCGCGCCAAATGCAGGCCAAACGGAGGCATTAACCATCTGGAGTGAACCGGCGGTCTAGACTGCGCCGCCTCTCGGCGCGGCCGCGTTATCCGAGCTGGAAAGTGATGTCATGCCCATTGCAAGCGAGCTAAACGTCAACACCTCTGCCACCGCGATGGACATGGCCAACACCATGTTCGGTGACGGCGTCACCGTCGTCTCGGCAAGCTACAGCGGCGCCGGGGGGGCCTCGGGCACCTACTCGGGCGGCACCGGCACCCTGGGCGAGATCAGCCCCGGCGACGAGGGCGTGATCCTCTCGACCGGGCGCGTGACGGATTTCACCAACAGTCTCAGCCTACTGAACACCAACACCGCTCCCGACACCTCGACCGACTGGGGTAGCGATGGCGAAGACGACGGGGACGACGACGACGACGACGATGACCAGTACAGCGGCGGCGATGACCAGCTCGAAGCGATTTCGGGACAGCAGATATTCGACGCCGCCATCCTCGACGCCACCTTCGTGCCCGAGGGCGACACGCTGACCATGCAGCTCGTGTTCTCCTCCGAGGAATACCTGGAATACGTCAACTCGGGCTTCAACGACGCGGTGGGCGTCTGGGTCAACGGGGCCTATGTCCCGTTGGAGCTCGCACAAGGCGGCAGCACCGACATCACCATCGACACGATCAACGACACGTCCAACGCCAACCTCTACCGCGACAACGCCGGCGACCAGTTCAACACCGAGATGGACGGCACCACCGTGGTGCTGTCGCTGACCGCCCCGGTCAACCCGGGCGAGGAAAACGACATCCGCATCGCCATCGGCGATGGCGGCGACGGCGTGTATGATTCCAACCTGCTCATCATGGCCGACTCGGTTCAGACGATGAACATCGCCGAGCTTGACACGCTGGCGCAGGGCCCCAACACCACGCAGATCCACAACATTCTCGCCAACGACCAGGGCGACGGGCACACCATCACCCATATCGACAATACCGCCGTCAGTCCCGGCGATACCGTCACCCTCGCCACCGGCGAGCAGGTCACGCTCAACGCCGACGGCACCATCGCCATCACCACGGACGGCGATATCGGAACCAACACATTTACCTATTCCACGGTGGACGGGAACGGCACCCCCGCCACCGGCTTCGTCAGCATCGAAACCACGACCACGCCGCCCGATTTCATCGTCGAAGGCACCGGCGCGGGCGAGGTGATCGACACCGACTACACGGGCGATCCCGAGGGCGACATGATCGACGCCCTGGACCACTCCGACGCCTCCAACGACGATTCCGTTCAGGGCGGCGGCGGCGATGACACCATCCTGTCGGGCGCGGGCAACGATACCGTCGATGGCGGCGCGGGCGATGACGTGATCGACGGCGGGGCCGGGGCCGACACCCTCATCGGCGGCACGGGCAACGACAGCTTTCTCATCGCGCAGGGCGACAGCGCCGAGGGCGGCGAGGGCGACGACACCTTCACCCTCGCCGAGGTCGAGGGCGAGAGCGGGGCCATCGACATCACCGGCGGCGAGGGCGACGAGACCGACGGCGATACGCTGATCCTCACACCGGACGTGGGACAGGGCGACATCACCTTCACCAACGAAGACGATGACGCGGGCGGGCTGTCGGGCAATTTCACCCTGCCCGACGGCACGCTCGTGACGTTCTCCGAGATCGAGAACATCATCTGCTTCACCCCCGGCACGCGCATCCTCACCCCCCGCGGCGAGCGCCCGGTCGAGACGCTGCGACCGGGCGACATGGTCATCACCCGCGATCACGGGCCGCGGCCCGTGCGCTGGACCGGGCGGCGCACCGTGCCGGGACGCGGCGCGTTCGCACCCGTGCGCGTGGGTCCTGCGATCTTCGGCACCGGGACGGGCGGGTTACTGGTATCGCCGCAACACCGCCTGCTCGTCACCGGCTACCATGCCGAACTGCTGTTCGGCTGCGACGAGGTGCTGGTCGCCGCCAAGCATCTGTTGGGCGGCACCGATGCCTGCATCGCACCTTGCAAGGCAGTCACCTACATCCACCTGATGTTCGACCGCCACGAGGTGATCTATGCCGAGGGCTTCGCCACCGAGAGCTTCTTTGCCGGCGACGCGGCACTTTCGGCGGTGGACGTCGCCGCGCGCGAGGAACTGTTCGCGATCTTCCCGGAACTGCGCAGCACCGCGTCGCGCCACCGTGAAACCGCGCGCCCCTGCCTGCGCGCCCGCGAGGCGACCCTGCTGCGCGAACGCCTCGCGGACTGCGCCGCCTGACCGCGCGTCTGACGCTCAGGCCATCTGCCGCAGCGGCGTGCCCGCCTTCGCCGCCCAATCCCGCACCGCATCGCCGAAGGCGGTAAACAGCGGGCGGCTGACCGGGTCGTTGGCCGCATTCCACTCCGGGTGCCACTGCACCGACAGGGTAAAGCCCGGCGCACCGCGCACATAGAGCGCCTCGGGCGTGTCGTCATGCGCCCAGCCGTCGATCACGATATCGCGCCCGGCGGCGATCACACCCTGCCCGTGCAGCGTGTTGGTCATCACTTCCTCGGCCCCCATCAGCCGGTGAAACACGCCGCCGGGCTGAAACCGCACCTTGTGGCGCAGGGCGAACTGCTCTTCCATGGTGCCCTCGGGCGGCATGCGGTGATTGTCGCGCCCCGGCAGCTCGCGGATCTCGGGGTGCAGAGTGCCACCCATCGCGACGTTGACCTCCTGGAAACCGCGGCAAATGCCCAGGAACGGCTGCCCCCGCGCCACGCAGGCGCGCACCAGCGGCAGGCTGATCGCGTCGCGCGCGCGGTCGAACGCGCCATGCGCCTCGGTCGGTGTCTCGCCGTATTCCTCGGGATGGACGTTGGGCCGCCCGCCGGTCAGCAGGAACCCATCGCACACCTCCATCAGCTCGGCCACCGAGACGAAGCGCGGATCGCTCGGAATGATGAGCGGCACGCAATCGGCCACTTCCGCCACGGCGGCCGAGTTGATCGTGCCTCCGGCATGGGCCGGGTAGCGGTCGTTGATCTCGTAGCTGTTGCCGATGATGCCGACGACGGGGCGCGCCATGGTAGTCCTTCTTGGTGGCTCTGCTGCACGATATAAATCAAGGTATAGCGCGAAACGAAATAACGAAAGGGCACTCCGCGCACAGGTGCCCGTGCGATGACGCGGATTTGCGCAGGGTGGTTGACGGTTTGCTCATTTTTTCCCGCCATGATGCGCGCGTGGGTGGCGTGGCCGGACCCCCGCCATCCGCATCCCGGCGGGCCCCGGTCGCGTCGTCCACACCGCGCCCCGCTGCGCCGTCACCGCCCGCCCGCGCCGGGGGAACGCCCCGTTGCAGCCCCTCTCCGATCCGCCTAGGGTCGCGCCGACGCTTGCAGGAGAGACCGGATGAAGGACGCCGCACCCCAGCCCATCTATCTGAGGGATTACACGCCACCCGCCTATCTCGTGGACGCGGTGCACCTGACCTTTCACCTCGACCCGGAAAAAACCCGCGTTATCAGCAAGATAGCGTTTCACCCCAACCCTGACGCCGCATCGCGCACGTTCTTTCTGCATGGCGAGAACCTGCGCCTGATCGGCGCGCGCATCGACGGTACGACCATCTCGCCCGAGGTGACAGAAACAGGTCTCACCGCCGATGTCCCCGACGCGCCCTTCACCTTCGAGGCCGAGGTCGAAATCGACCCGGCGGCCAACACCGCGCTTGAGGGGCTGTATCTCTCGAACGGCATGTTCTGCACACAATGCGAGGCCGAGGGCTTTCGCAAGATCACCTACTACCCCGACCGCCCCGACGTGATGGGCGTCTTTACCGTGCGCATCGAGGGCGACATGCCGGTCATGCTGTCCAACGGCAACCCTGTGGCGCAAGGCGACGGCTGGGCGGAATGGCACGATCCGTGGCCGAAACCGGCCTATCTCTTCGCGCTGGTGGCGGGGGATCTCGTGGCGCATCCCGACCGCTTCACCACCCGCTCTGGCCGCGAGGTCGATCTCAACATCTGGGTGCGCCCCGGCGACGAGGACAAATGCGCCTTCGGCATGGAGGCGCTCAAGAAATCCATGACATGGGACGAGGAGGTCTATGGCCGCGAATACGATCTCGACCTGTTCAACATCGTCGCGGTGGACGATTTCAACATGGGCGCGATGGAGAACAAGGGGCTCAACATCTTCAACTCCTCCTGCGTGCTGGCCAGCCCCGAGACCGCCACGGATGCCAATTTCGAGCGGATCGAGGCAATCATCGCGCATGAGTATTTCCACAACTGGACGGGCAACCGCATCACCTGCCGCGACTGGTTTCAGCTTTGCCTCAAGGAGGGGCTGACCGTCTATCGCGACAGCCAGTTCACCGCCGACATGCGCTCGGCCCCGGTCAAGCGCATCTCCGACGTGATCGCGCTCCGCGCGCGCCAGTTCCGCGAGGATGCAGGCCCCCTCGCCCACCCCGTCCGACCCGAAAGCTTCATCGAGATCAACAACTTCTACACCGCGACCGTCTATGAGAAGGGGGCAGAGCTCATCGGTATGCTCAAGCGGCTTGTGGGCGACGAAGACTATTACAAGGCCCTCGATCTCTACTTCACCCGCCATGACGGTCAGGCCTGCACCATCGAGGATTGGCTTCAGGTGTTCGAGGATGCGACCGGCCGCGATCTCGCACAGTTCAAGCGCTGGTATGCGCAGGCGGGCACGCCGCGCCTGCGCGTCACCGACAGCTTCGAGAACGGCACCTATACCCTTCATTTTGAACAGGAAACACCGCCCACGCCGGGCCAGCCCGACAAATCCCCCCGCGTCATTCCCATCGCCGTCGGCCTGCTCGGCCCCAATGGCGACGAGGTGGTCCCCACCCGCGTCCTCGAGATGACCGAGGCGCAGCAGAGCTTTTCCTTCGACGGGCTCGCGGCCCGGCCCGTGCCCTCGATCCTGCGCGATTTCTCGGCCCCCGTGATCGTCGAGCGCGAGACCACCAATGCCGAACGCGCCTTCCTGCTCGCCCACGACACCGACCCCTTCAACAAGTGGGAGGCCGGGCGCGCACTGGCGCGCGAGACGCTGCTGGCCATGATCCGCGACGGCGCGGCCCCCGACCCGGCCTATCTCGACGCGGTGCACACCATGCTGCGCGACGAGGCGCTCGACCCGGCCTTCCGCGCCCTCGCCCTCGGCCTGCCGGGCGAGGACGAACTGGCGCAGGCTCTGTCCGAGGCGGGCGAGACGCCCGACCCGCAGGCCATCTGGGAGGCGCGCGAGGCGCTCGACATCACCCGCGCCGACGCCATGCAGGGCACGCTCGACGCGCTCTACACGGCCCATCAGGTCAGCGCCCCCTACCGCCCCGACCCCGATCAGGCCGGCGCGCGGGCGCTGGCCAACGCCGTGCTCGGCCTCATCACGCGGCGCGATGGGGGCGCGCGGGCGCTGGTGCAATACGACGCCGCGGACAACATGACCCAGCAACTCGCGGCGCTCGGCTGCCTGCTGCGCGCGGGCAAGGGCACAGAGGTGTCGGACGCCTTCTACCGGCAATGGCGGCACGACCGGCTGGTGCTCGACAAGTGGTTCGGGATGCAGATCCTCACCGCCGGTCCTGCCGAGGCCGCCGAGACCGCGGCGCGCCTCACCGAACATCCCGATTTCACCATCCGCAACCCCAACCGCTTTCGCGCGGTGCTGGGCGCGCTGGCCGGATTTCCCGCCGGGTTCCACCATGTTTCGGGGCGCGGCTACCGGCTGATGGCGGATATGCTCATCGCGCTTGACCCGCTCAATCCCCAGACAACGGCGCGCATGTGCGCGGCCTTTGAGACATGGCGGCGCTACGACGCGGAACGGCAGGACATGATTCTCGCGCAGATCGACCGCATCCTCGCCGCACCGGGGCTCAGCCGCGACACCGCCGAGATGCTGGGCCGCATACGCGAGGCCTGACCGGGCCCGGCGCGGGCCGCGTCGGCAATTCCCCGCCTTCACCCAAGGCGTGCCCAGATTTGGCCGAAAAGGCCCGGCAGGCTGTGCCCTATCCAGCTCGCCGGAGACGCCATGACATTCGACCCGATCGCCCCGTCTGAAAGCCCCCGGCGCACCGAGCGGCGCAAACCGGCACGGGCGCCCGTGTTCGCGCGGCTACTGCGGCGGCTCGGCCTCGCACGGCCGCGCGCCGATATCGACAGCCTCGCGCGGCGCATCCTGCTGCCCACGCTCCCAATCAGCGACGAGGAACACGCCCGCATTCACTTTCACGACGCGGGCCAGCGCCTTGCCCGCCAGGAGGACTGGGCGCGGCTTGCCGAGCGAATCGCAGAAGCGGACGCCGCGCGATTGCACACGCCGGGCGGCGAGGCGGCGGCGGGGCTGCTGGCCGAAGGCGCGCGCGCCGATGCGGTGGCCGCCGCCGGGGACGCGGTTCACGACGCGCGCACGCCCGACCCCGCCGGGCTCGACGCGCTCGAACAGGTCCGTGCCGATCATCCCGACAGCTATCCCATCGCACTCGTGATCGCGCTCACGCATATGGATATCGGCCGGGCGTGGCGCATGTGCACCGCGAAAGGCATCGCCAAGCCGGACCGAGAGGCACATTTCCTCGACCACTTCCGGCGCGCCGAGGACCTGCTCGGCCCCTTCGACGCCGAGACCCACGACGCCCCCTCGCTGGCGGCGGCGCAATGCGCCCTGCTCGCCGCGCGCCCGGCGCCCCGGCGACGGGTGGCAGACGATTATGCCCGGCTCATCGCGCTCGACCCGGGCAGCGCGCGGCACCTGCGCGCGCTTGGCGAGGCGCTGCTGCCCTCGCGCTTCGGCACCTTCGCCGAGCTTGAGCTGGAGGCAAGGCGCATGGCCGCGCAGACCGGCGCGCACCACGGGGCGGGGGCCTATACCTGGGTCTGGTTCGACGCGCTCGCCATCGAGCCCGACGGTCTCGGCACCGTCGACGCGGAGTTCTTCGTCGACGGGCTGCACGCCATCGCCGTGCAGGCCCCCGACCAGCACATCATCAACGAGATCGCCGCCTTCTGCGGCCTCACGATGGCCCCGCGCACCGGCACAGCGCGACTGCCCGCCGCGCAGGAGAAGGCGCGCGCCACGATCCATGCCTGCCTCGACTGGCTGGTCGCGCAGCACTTGCACGAGCTGCACCCGCTGATCTGGTCGCAGGCGTTGATCGGGCCGGGTCCCACCCCGTCGCTGCCACCGCGCCGCGCACTGGTGACCAGGGGGCGGCAGGCGGCACTGCGGGTGATCGCCGAGCGCTTTGCCGACGAGATCGCCGATGGTTGCGCGCTCGGCTTCTCGAGCGCGGGAATGTATCGGCTTCCCGCGCTCTGAACTGGCCGACCTTGCATCTTGTGGTTGATCGCGGCCTCGCGGTCCTGTTCGTGCACACATCCCGATGACGGAGGCTGACAAGCGCGTGAAGCCCGGGGTTGGCGCATTGTTTGCGCCATCTGGCGTGCCAATCTTGGACACGTGGGGAAAAGAAACCATTCGGAGGCCGCGCGCGATGCAATTTTCTCGAAAGATGATCCTTTTCGCCGCCCTGGGCTTCGCCCTGCCGGCCCATGCCGCCGATCCCGAACGCGGCGAGCGCCTGTTCCGGGCGTGCACCGCCTGTCATTCCGTCATCGACGAGACCGGCTCGGCGCTCGTGCGCGGCGGGCGCACCGGGCCCAATCTCTACGGCGTGATCGGGCGCCATGCGGGTAGCGTGCCGGGCTTTCACTATTCTCCCTCCATGACCGAGGCCGGGCAGCGCGGGCTGCGCTGGAACGAAGCCGATTTCGTGGTCTACGTGCACGACGCGACCGCCTTCCTGCGCGGCTATCTCGACGACCCCGAGGCGCGCGGCAAGATGGCCTACAAGCTGCGCGACGCGGACAAGGCGCGCGATGTCTGGGCCTATCTGGAACGCATCGCCGCCCCGTGAGCGCCCGCAGCCTGCCAAGCGCCGCCCACGTCCCCCGGGGCCACGCCGTCGCCACCGGACACCGCGTCCCGGGTATCCCCGGGCTGCGGTCCGGTATCGGCGTCTGGGCATATCCTGACCTTCCGATCCGCCCCGGCGGCGCGGGCGGTCCCGTCGCACTGGCCGCCGTCCACATCCCCGGCGTCTTGCAACCCTGGCGGCATCTGCCCACTGCCCGAGGGCGCCTCGTCCTGCGCGATGTGGAGCCTGTGACAGCCGCGCCCGGCAGCCTTTGCCGCGTATAGTGCGCGGTCGGCGTCATCCATGATTTCGCCGGGCGCGCGGCCCGGGTCATCACGGCTGAGCGTCGCGCCGATGCTGGCCGAGATACGACAGGTCAGCGTGCCGTCGCTCACCGGCTCCTCCAGCGCCGCGACGAGCCGCCGGGCGACGGTCTCGACCGCGCCGGTGGTGTCGATACCGGGCAGCAACAGCACGAACTCGTCGCCGCCCACGCGCGCGATCACGTCCCGGGCGCGCACTACCGACAGCATCCGCCGCGCCGCCACGCGCAGCACGAGGTCGCCCGCCGCATGGCCGTGGGTATCGTTGACCTGCTTGAAGAAATCGAGATCGAGATGCAGCAGCGCGAACGTTCCGCCCTCCTGGACCGCCTGTGCCAGCAGCGCATCGAAGGCGCGCCGGTTGCGCAATCCCGTGAGCGTGTCGGTCAGCGCCTCTTCCTGCGCCGCGCGCCGCGCCCCTTCGAGGCGGCGGTTGAGCCTGCGCGATTCCTCCATCGCCACGGTCTTGGCCTCGAGCAGGTAAAGCATCTCGGTCGCCAGATCGGTCACCGCGAAATCCGCGCCGCTGAGGCCGAAATCGCGCACCGCATCGACCACCGAGATGCCAAAGGCGAGGTTGACCACCATCGCGCCCCCGGCTCCGCCCGCATCCTCGGGCGCCAGCAGGCAAAGCTGCCCCTTGAGCGCATAGCGCGGGCGCGACCGCAGCCGCAGGCGCAGCCGCGCCCCGTCAAGCGCGCGCAGCGCGGCGACGCCCTGCACGGCCCTTGGCCGGGTCAGCTCGAACAACTCGAGAAACCGCCGGCCGATCATCGGCTCGGGCGCCACGATCTTGGTCAGCGTCGGCCCGCCGCCGATGACGTGCCCGGTTGGGCCGATGACCACGTGCATGGGACAGAACCGGTCGAGCATCGCCACCTGCGCCAAGGCTTGCATCTGCGCAGCCGCGCCGCTCATGGCGCGGCCCGTCCGCTGGCGAGGTCAAAGTCCCGCCCGTCGGCAAAGGCCACGTCGAGCAGGTGCACCTCGATGATCTCACGCGTGGCGTCGCAGCCGCGGTAATCGAGCAGCACCAGCGCCCCGTAATCGTCGGCCATCGCGCGCAGCATGCCCAGCAGAACCGGCCCGAATCGCAGCCCCGCGCCATCTGCGCGCGCCATCTCCACGCGAAACACCCCCGCGCCCTGCATGTAAAGGCTGATGGCGGGCAGGTCGAGCTCGGACATGGCGAGCCGCGCCCGGTCGGGCAGGTCCTCGAGCGATTCGAGGAACTCGGCGAAATCCACCCCGCCGAAGCGCAACAGCCGCCGGATCGCCTCGGACCGGGGCTGCGCCACGAGATAGGTGCCGAGATCCTCCAGCAGGTCGGCGGACGACCGTGAAAACCGTGCCGCGACCGCCTCGACCAGGCGCGCCGTCACCCCCGGATCGCACGGCATCAGCGGCTCGAACGCGGACTCGTTGATCCCGAGGCGCGCCATCACCTCTTCCCACACGGGAACGCCGTAGCTGTCCCTGACGAAACACGCGATCGCGCGGTTGATCAGCCCGTTCATGGCCCTCTCCTTGCCGGTGCGCGCAGTCTGGCAACCAGAGTTTAACATTCCCTGAACGCCCGCCGCTTGTCAGCGCACCGGGGGCCTGCTACCACCGCCGCCATCCGTTGGGGTGCCCTGCAGGGGGCTGAGAGGCCGCGCCAACCCATCGAACCTGACCCGGCTCGCACCGGCGGAGGGAACGGAGACGCGCGCAAGCGACCTGCCCTGTCCCCCGCCCAACCAAAGGACCGGCCATGCAAGCCGCCACGCCGCCCGCGCTCCTCATCGACGGCACCGCCACGATCGGCGGCGCGCCGCTCTTCGGCCCGCTCCGGCTCGAGGCGGCGGCGGGGCGGATCACCTGCCTTCTCGGCCCCTCCGGCATCGGCAAGACCACGCTCCTGCGGCTGGTGGCGGGGACCGACGAGGTGACGCGCTTCGACGGGACCATCACCGCCTCCGACGGCGCGCCGGTCACCGGGCGCGTGGCGCTCATGGCACAGGGGGCCGACCTGCTGCCCTGGCTCGACGTGACCGGCAATGTCACCCTCGGCGCGCGGCTGCGCGGCACGCGGGCCGATCCCGCCCGCACCCGCGACATCCTCGCCCGCACCGGGCTGTCAGAGCACGCGCACAAACGGCCCCACGCCCTCTCCGGCGGGCAGCGGCAGCGCGTGGCGCTCGCGCGCACGCTGATGGAGGACCGCCCCCTCGTGCTGCTCGACGAGCCGTTCTCGGCGCTCGACGCCGGCACCCGCGCGCAGATGCAGGAGCTGGGCGCGCAGCACCTTTCGGGGCGCACCGTGCTGATGGTCACCCATGATCCGGGCGAGGCCGCGCGCATGGGCCATGCCATCCACATCCTCGGGGCGGATGGGCTCGAGACCGTCGCGCCCCCCGCGGCCCCCGTGCCCCGGCCCGTGGACGATGCCGGGACGCTCGAAGTGCAGGGCCGCCTGCTCGCCCGGCTGCGCGCCACAGGGGCGGCGGCATGAGCCGGCTCATCCCCATCGCCGCCTCCACCGCGCTGGCGCTCGCGCTGTGGCAGGCGCTTGTCACGCTCACGGGCCTGCCGCCCTTCATCCTGCCGGGGCCGGGCCGCGTGGCCGAGGCGCTGTGGCACAGCCGCGCGCTGATCGCCGGGCACGCGGGTGTCACCATCGCCGAGGTGCTGATCGGGCTGGCACTGGGGGCGATACTGGGCGGGCTCTCGGCCATCGGCCTCGCCGCCTCGCCGCTGGCGCGCGGGCTGATCCGCCCGATGATGGTGTTCTCACAGGCGATCCCGGTCTTCGCCCTCGCCCCCATCCTGACGCTGTGGCTGGGCTACGGGCTGTGGTCCAAGATCGCCATGGCGCTGCTGATCATCTACTTCCCGGTCACCTCGTCGTTTTTCGACGCACTGATGCGCACCCCGCAGCCCTGGCTCGACCTCGGGCGCGTGATGGGGGGCTCGCCCGCGCGGCTGATGTGGCATATCCGCGTGCCCGCCGCCCTGCCCGGCTTTGCCTCGGGTCTGCGGCTGGCGGCGGTCTACGCCCCCATCGGCGCGATCATCGGCGAATGGGTGGGGGCCTCCAAGGGGCTTGGCTACCTCATGCTGCTGGCCAATGGCCGCGCGAAAATTGATCTGATGTTCGCCGCCCTCATCGTGCTGGCGGTGTTCACCCTTCTGCTGCACCGCGCCGTGGACGCGGCGTGCCGGAGGTGGCTGGATGGGACGGCGGCGGGGTGACCCCCGGCCCTGTGCGCATCATGGCGAAGCCATGAGGCCGAGGACGTCGAGGGCGGCCTAGGACCCATTTTGCCGGATGCTTCAACTTGCACCCACGGCAGCAATGCGTAGCAAGCTTAGAAACAATCGAACAAGCTGCTTCAGGCGGGAATTAGTAGATTCTTAAAACCTCAACAAATCAAGGTTGATCGGCCAGCAGATTGACTCTGGTCAAGTGTGATCACGACGGAAGCATGTATCCTGAATGTGCGCGGTTTCTTGCACCCCAAGGATGCTCGGAAAATGAAACACTTCAAAAAAATTGGTCTATCAGTCGGCGCTGTGTTTTGGGCAGTTTGCGTGAACGCCCAGCAGCTTGACCCGCATTTTGTATACGAACAGAACTGCGCAGCTTGTCACGCGCCGCATGCCGGAGAGTTTGTCGCTGAGAAGTTGGCCATAACTAATATCGGCCTTGTTGGAAAAATTTCGGGTCGCCTTGTCCGTGATTTTCTGGAGGCAGGTCACGGCAAGCTATCAGACGAAGAAATCGACGTTCTGATTGAGCAGTTCGAGTTTATTCACGATTCTGGCGCCCTGTTCAGAAACAAGTGCGTTATTTGCCATGACAATGCTGCCAAGTTTGCGCGCATCAAGTTGATTTTGCGTGACGATGTACTGACCGGTCGTTACTCGAATAGAGACGTCGCAGAGTTCCTACTGAATCACGGGCGACTTGATGAGTCTGAGGCTCAAAAGATGGTCGAGGTTCTTACGCGCCAGCTTTTGGTAAAGTAATCGAACTAGGAGCTTGCTTACGCATCGGTTCCGACGTTTTTGCGCTTTCTAATGATAGACCGCTACTCACAGCAGGACTTGCCCTCTTGGATCGGTGCGCGCGGAAAAGGTGCATAGAGTAAAGCGGCCCAAGTCTCCCGAAAAACCGTCAGGAGCCTCTCGCCGTCAGGGGCACGCCTTCCGGGGCGGTTGCCCCCTTTTTCACCGATCCGCACCGCGACAGGCAGACGCCCCGACCTGCCCCCGTTCTTCTTGGCCCAAATACCCATCCCCCGACCGGCCCCCACGCACCGCCGGAATACCGACGCAATACAGCCTCAGCTTTCACCCCCTCCTCAGAAATCCGTCGGTGCCCCGCCCTCGGCCTTGCGCCGCTCGACGAAGGCCGCCAGTTCCTCGCGGATACCCTCGTCGATCGGCGGCGCCTCGAAGTCCGCGATGATGTCCTGGAACACCTGGTGCGCGCGCGCGGTCGTCCACACGCCCCCCGCCGCCTCCCACGCCTCGTAATTGCGCCAGTCGCTCAGGAACGGCGCGTAGAACGCCGTGGTATAGCGGTCCTGCGTGTGCTGGATGCCAAAGAAGTGGCCCTGCCCGCCGACCTCGCGGATCGCGTCAATGGCGATCTCGTCCGGCCCCGTGGCGGTTAGCATCGGGTCCATATACCGCTGGATATGCTGCAAAATCTCGCAATCCATGACGAATTTCTCAGGGGACGCGATCAGCCCCCCCTCCAGCCATCCGGCCGCGTGATAGACCATGTTGGCCCCCGCCTGCACCGCCGACCACAGGCTGTTGGAGGTCTCCCATATCGCCTGCCCGTCGGGCACGTTGGCCGCGCAAACGCCCGAGGCCCGCATCGGCAGCTTGTAGAACCGCGCCAGTTGCCCGGTCATCTGCGTCGCGCGCATGTATTCCGGCGTCCCGAACGCGGGCGCGCCGGATTTCATGTCCACGTTGGAGGTGAACGTGCCAATCGCACAGGGCGCACCGGGCCGGATCACCTGCGCCAGAACCACCGCGCACAGCGCCTCCGCCAGCGATTGCGCCACCGCCCCCGCCATCGTCACCGGCGCCATCGCCCCGGCCAGGGTAAAGGGCGTCACCACCAGCCCCTGCCCGCGCCGCGCCAGCCGCATCCAGCCGTCGAGCATCGGGTAGTCGTGCTTCAACGGCGAGGTGGAGTTGATATTGGTATACATGCGCGGCGTGGCCTCGAATTCCTCGTGGCTGAGACCGCCCGCGATGCGCACCATCTCCATCACATCCTCGACCCGCTCTTTCCCGAGGCAATAGGCATGCGCCACCTTGTCGGTCAGCGTCAGCTTGTCATAAAGCACGTCGAGGTGCCGGACGCTCGCGTGGATGTCCTGCGGCTCCACCGGGTAGCCGCCGACGAAATGGATGCAGTTGAAATATTGGCTCAATTTCAACAGGTTCTGGCACATCTCGCGGGTGCCCGTCACCTTGCGCCCGATCTTCATGTCCCAGTAACTCGGCGGCGAGGAGACGTTGCCGAAGTTCAGGTGATTGCCACCGATGGTCAACCGCCGGTCGGGGTTTCGCGGCGTGATGGTCCAGCTCTCCGGCGCTTTCCCGATCATCTCCATCACGAAATCGCGGCCCATGCGGACGTTCTCGCCATTGATCTTGCAGCCACCCGAGGCGCGCAGGATCTTCACCGCCTCGGGGTTGAGAAACTCGATGCCGATCTCCTCGAGAATGCGCATCGCACCGTCGTGGATCGCCTTCACGCCCTCGGGTCCGAGCGGCTCGGTCGGCCGGTCGATGTTCAACGGCGGGTTCCACGGCATCTGCTCGATCACCGCGCCGCCGCGCCGCGCGGCATTGCCTGCGCGGCCGCCGCCGCGCTTCCTGCGTTTGAGATCCTCGGCCATCTTCGCGCTCTCCCGGTGCTCGTCTTCCATAACGAAACACCGCGCGCGCGCAGCCCACATGCCGCTTTGCGACGAAACCTGTCGTTTTCACTCTTTCAGGCGACGGCCATCCGTCGGCGGCCCGTGTGCCAGAGATAGACGGCGAGGCTCACCACCACCACCGCGCCCCCCGCCAGCATCATGGGCGTGGGCTCCTCCCCCACGCCCAGCCACACCCAGAGCGGGCCGAGCACCGTCTCCAGCAGCAGCAGAAGGCTCACGTTCGAGGCGTGGGTGTAGCGCGAGGCAAGCGAGAGCGAGAAGAACGACACCGGCAGGATCACCAGCCCGCAAACCGCGATCGCCCAGACCACACCGTCGGTCATCGCCACAGGCCCGGTGATCGCGGTGCCCGTCACGCCCGCGAGCGCCGCGCCCAGCCCGATCAACAGCGGGATCGGCAGGTCGGGGCGCGCCCGCAGAATCACGAAATTCAGCGCCAGCACCATCGCCACCCCGAGCCCCGCAATCGCCCCCAACAGCGCGTCGGAGGTCAGCGTCACCGCCCCCTCGCCGCCGAACACCGCCAGCGCGATGCCTCCCAGCACCACCACGATCGTCACCCATGTCGCGCGGCGCGTCGGCTCGCCGATGATGATCCGGGCGAACAACGCGGCAAAGACCGGCACCGTCGCCACCGCCAAGAGCATCACCGCAACCGGCGCGTGCGCGATGCCGAGGCTGAACAGCGTGGCGTTGACATACTGGCAGGCCACGATGGCAAGGCCGAAACCGGTCGCCACAAGCGCCAGGTCGCGGCCCCGGCGGCGCGACGTCAGCGCCCAGAGGGCCACCATCACCGCCCCCATCAATAGGCCGCGCCAGCCCACCATCTGATAGCCGCCCATGCCCGACAGCCGCATGAATAGCGCGTCGGGCGTGAGCACCAGCGCGCCGAAGGTGGCGAGAAACAGGCCAAACAGCGGGTGTCGCGTCATGCCAGAAGCCACTCCGGCAGGTGGCCGATATCTGGCAGCACCGCGTCGGCGAACGGGGCAAGGTCGGTCGCCACGGCCGTGCCGGTCAGCACGCCCACGCATACCATCCCCGCCGCGCGGCCCGCGATCAGGTCATGGGTGCTGTCGCCCACCATTACCACCCGGCCGGGCGCGACCGAGACTGCCCGCGCGAAGGCCAGGAGCGGCCCTGGCGCGGGCTTGGCCCCGTGACCGGAATCAAAGCCCGCGATGAAATCGAACCGCTCCAGCACCCCTACGGTGCCCAGATGCGCGCGCGCGCCGTACTCGGTATCGTTGGTCACCACGCCCAGCCGCAGCCCGCGGGCGCGCAACCCGTCGAGGTAAGGGGCCAGAGGCACGGCAGGGGCCAGCGGCGCCTCGGAGGCGCTCAGCATCAGGTGGATCTCGATCTCGTCCACGTCCCTGTCGTGCAGCGCCCCGGCCAGGCATTCGGCGGCCTCGCGGTTGGTACCTGCGATAATCGGGCTTGTCGGCAAGAACCGCGCCGCCGCCAGGTCGTAATGCGCGGCCTCGGCCAACCGCGCCATCGCCACTGCCTCGCCACCTGCAAGGTCGCGGATCACCTGCCCCGCCCACGTGCTCCACGTGGCGTGGAAATCGAAGAGCGTGCCGTCCTTGTCGAACAGGATTGCGTCGGCGCGGCTCATGTCCAGTTCATCTCCGCCCCGCCGGGCAGGGCCGCGCGCGCGCGCATCGGCACGTCATAACCCAAACCTTGCGCGTCACAGAACGCCGTGACCCATGCGTCGTCCATCGCCAGGAAATCGAGCACCGCGCCCAGGAACTCGGGATCGGCGGCACGCGCGCGCAAATCGTCCTCCGAGGCCCCCGTGGCCCCGAGGAAAACCGGCAACAGATCATCATGGCCCGCGAGCCAGCCCAAGGCCCCGAGCGCGACGGTCTCGGCGAAATCCTGCGTCATGTTCATTTGAGTTAATTCCCGGAAAGGTTTTCTTAACCACTCGGCGCGATAGTGGCCCAAAGGTAAACGCTCAGAGCGAAGGCGCAACCGCAATGTCGGGCACGGTTCTCATTGTTGACGATATGGCCACCAACAGGATCGTGTTGAAGGTCAAGCTCGCACCTACCCCCAACCGGGTCGTGCAGGCGGCCACCCCGCGCGAGGCGCTGCGCATCGCAGCAAAGGACGCGCCGGACCTGATCCTCGCCAATACCCACCTCGACGGGCAGAGTGCCGAGCCGTTCCTGCGCGCGCTGCGCCGCGTCGAAAGGCTGGCGCATGTGCCGGTGCTGATGGTTCAGGACACCGAATGCGCCGCCGAGCGGCAGGCCATGCTTCGCGCGGGCGCCGACGACATCCTCGCCAAGCCGGTCCCCGAGGCGCTGCTGCTCGCGAGGCTGCGTAACCTGTTGCGCAGCCACCACGCCGAAACCGAGATCGCCGCGCAGGCGGGCGATGCCACCGGGTTCGCCGAAGCGCGGGCCGAAATTGTCCTGCCCGGGCGCGTCGCCATCTGCGGCGCGGATCGCGCCGCGACCCGCGCGCTGCGCAGCCTGCTGGCCGATTGCACGCCGCATCGCCTGACCTGCGTAGCCCCCGAGAGCACCACCCCACCGGGACCGCAGGACATACTTCTCCTGCGCATCGCCAACGGTCAGGCCGAGGCCGGACTGCGCCTGCTGGCGGATCTCAAGGCCGCGCGCGACACCTGCCGGTGCCCCGTCCTCGTCCTGCTCGACCGCGCGGCGGCCCCGCTCGCCGTAACACTGCTCGACATGGGGGCCGACGACGTCCTGCTTGCCCCCGCCGACGGCGGGGAACTGGCGCTGCGCATCGCCCGCCAGATCGACCGCAAGCGCCGGATCGAGGTGCTGCGCGGCAAGCTGCGCTCCGGCATGGCCGCAGCGGTCCGCGATCCGCTCACCGGCGCCTACAATCGCCGCCATGCCTTGCCCTGGCTCGAACGCCAGCTCGTGCAGACCACGATCGGGCGCAAGAGCCTCGCGGTGATGCTGGCCGATCTCGATTTCTTCAAGCGGGTCAACGACCGCCACGGCCATGCCGCGGGCGACGCGGTGCTCTGCGCCGTGACCGAGCGGCTCGGCGCGCATCTACGCGAGGGTGATCTGCTGGCGCGCATCGGCGGCGAGGAATTCCTGATCGCGCTGCCGGACGTCACGCCCGGACTCGCCCGCCGCGTAGCCGAGCGCCTATGTGACGCGGTCCGTGCCACGCCCATTGCCGTACCGGGCCAGCCCGCGCCGATCCCGGTCACGCTCAGCATCGGCGTCACCCTCGTGCAAAGCGGTCCCGGCAATCCTGCTCCCGACATGCAGACCGTCCTGGAAGAGGCCGACCGCGCGCTCTACGCCGCCAAGGCGCAGGGCCGCAATCAGGCCAGCTTCTGCGCCCGCTCGGCGGCCTGACCGGGGCGCCTGCGAAATGCGCGCGGCGTCTCGCCCCACATTGCCACGAACGCGCGAGTAAAGGCGCTGCGGCTCTGAAACCCCACCGCGCGCGCCACCTGTTCCACCGGTGCGCGCCGCTCGGTCAGCATCTGCGCCGCCCGCGCCAGCCGCAGGTCGCGCAACAGCGTCATCGCCCCCTGCCCATAGGCCGCCCGGAACCGCGCGGCAAAGCGCGACCGGCTCATCCCCGCCACCCCCGCGAGACTGTCGAGCGTGTGGGGCGCGCCGGGCTCGTCGAGCATCGCGCGCAAGCCGCGCCACAGCCCCGGATCGGCCAGCGCCGCGAGCCAGGTGACTGCCGGATCGCCCGCCTCCAGCCGCACGCGCAGCATCTCGATCAGGCATTGCAGCAACAGCGCGCGCACCATCGCCCGCTGCCCGGGCCGGACGCTCCCCATTTCGGCCACCAGCGCCGCCATCGCCTGCGACGCCACCGGGCTCGCCGTCACATCGAGATCGAGCGGCGCGCGCAACAGGTCGATCAACCCGTGCGTGCCGCGCAGCCCCACCGAGATCGTGGAGCAAAGCACCACCATCACCCCCGCCCCCTCGCCGCGCGCGACATGCGCCTCGAGGTCGAGCCCCGCGGGGTGGCAGGCGGGCAGCCCCACCTGACCGCCGCCGCGATGGGCGAGCGAATGGGTGCGGCTCGCCGGCACCAGCACCAGCCGCCCGGGCGCCAGGTCGAGCGGCGCGCCACCCTGCACCGACAGCACGCCCCGCCCGCCCAGCACGTAGTGCAGCGTGGCGCGCGGGGTGCGGCCCAGCCCCATGCTGCACGCGCCCTCCAGCGCGCAGATGGCAAAGGGCTCGGCGCTGATCTCCAGCGCGTCGAGAATCCGGTCGTGGGGGTGCTCCGTCATGGGGCCGATCCTGCCGCAGCGGGACGAGAAAGGCACGAAAAATCGTCCATATGCCACCGATTCAGGACGCAAAGGCACATCACCTCCGGCAGACTACGTCATGTCAAAACCAAGGGAGAGACCCGATGTGCACCTGTCACGATCACGACCATGACCCGAAATTCACCCGCCGCGCCGCGCTCACCGGCACGGCCGCGCTGGCCGCTGCCGCCACCGGGCTCGCCGCCTCTGGCGCGCAGGCGCAGGAGGCCAACCCCTACGCACCGCCCGCCGAGCCGTTCCTGCCGCCCAGCGACATGGAACTCGACCTTTCGCGCGCCGCCCTCGTCGTCACAGACCCGCAGGTCGATTTCCTGTCGCCCGACGGTGTCGCCTGGGGCGCGGTGGGCAAGTCGGTCGAGATGAACAACACCGTCGACAACATCGAGCGGTTGTTCAAGGCGGCCAAGGGCGCGGATATCACCGTCGCCGTCTCGCCGCACTACTACTACCCCACCGATCACGGCTGGAAATTCGAGGGCGCGCTGGAAAAGCTCATGCACAAGATCAGCATGTTCGACCGCAAGAGCCCGCTTAGCCTCGACGGGTTCGAAGGCTCGGGCGCCGACTACATGCCGCAATACAAGCCCTATATCGAGGACGGCAAGACCATCCAGTGCTCGCCGCACAAGGTCTACGGACCGGAAACCAACGATCTCGCACTGCAACTGCGCAAGATGGGCGTGGACCAGGTGATCCTAGCGGGCATGTCGGCCAACCTGTGCACCGAGAGCCACATGCGCGAACTGCTCGAACAGGGCTTCGAGGTGGCCGTAGTCTCCGACGGCACGGCGGCGGCGATGCTGCCCGAAGGCGACGGCTATCTCGCCGCGCTGACCAACTTCCGCTTCATGGCCAACGCGCTGTGGACCACCGACGAGGTCGTGGCGATGCTCGGCTGAGCGCGCCACCGGCCCGCGCCCCCGGGGATGAGGCGGGGCCGCCCGCGCGGGATCACACCCCGCGCGGGCATTTCCTTTTTCAGCGAACCGGCCTATCCCTGCCTCTGACCAGATGGAGGCAAGGCGATGGCAGAAACCATGATCGGGGTGATCGGCGGCTCGGGGCTCTACGAGATCGACGGGCTGGGCGACGCCCGCTGGCAAGAGGTCGAAACCCCGTGGGGCACCCCTTCGGACGCGATCCTCACCGGCACGCTCGACGGGGTGGCGATGGCCTTCCTGCCCCGCCACGGACGGGGTCATGTCCACAGCCCCTCGACGGTGCCCTACCGTGCCAATATCGACGCGTTGAAGCGGCTCGGCGTCACCGACGTGATCTCGGTCTCGGCCTGCGGCTCGTTCCGCGAGGAGATGGCACCGGGCGATTTCGTCCTCCTCGACCAGTATATCGACCGCACCGTCGCGCGCGACGCCTCGTTTTTCGGCACGGGATGCGTCGGCCATGTGAGCCTCGCCCACCCCACCTGCCCACGCCTATCAGAGGCTTGCGAGACCGCCGCGCGCGACGCAGGCATCACCGTACACTCGGGCGGCACATACCTGGCAATGGAAGGCCCGCAATTCTCGACCATGGCGGAATCGAAGATGTATCGCGAGGCCTGGGGCGCGGACGTGATCGGCATGACCGGCATGCCCGAGGCGCGGCTCGCCCGCGAGGCCGAGCTTTGCTACGCCGCCGTCGCCATGATCACCGATTACGACAGCTGGCACCCCGATCACGGCACGGTCGACATCTCCGACATCATCGCCACGCTCGGGGCCAATGCCGACAAGGGCCGCGACCTTGTCCGCCGCTTGCCCGCGCTCTTGGGCGCGGACCGCACGCCCTGCCCCCACGGTTGCGACCGCGCGCTCGATTTCGCCATCCTCACCGCACCCGACAAACGCGATCCGGCCCTCGTCGCGCGGCTCGACGCAGTGGCGGGGCGGGTGCTCGACTGATCGCGGCCTGCTCAACTCTTCGCGCGCAGCGTGTCACATCACTGGACGCCTGCGCGCCCCGCCCCCACTACAGTCCCATGTCCCGGCTCATCGACAAGCTCACCGACCAGGCATGGCGCCACGACATGGGCCGCCGGTTCGAGGCGCTCGCGGACGAGATTTTCCAAGTGATCCGCTGGGTGCTCATCGTTGGGTTCGCCGATTATCTCGCGCGCGCCCATGACGCCGCGATCCTGACGCTCACCTACTGGGCGCTGTCGGCGCTGCTCTTCGGCTACATCGCCTCGCGCTTCCTGTTGCGGCCAGAGATTCCCTTTCTCGGCAACCCGCCGGGGCGCCTGGGCCGCCTCGCGCAGACGGCGCTCAACTTCCTGCTCTGCGTGGGGGTGTTCCTGCTCACCCTCTACGCCATCAGCGATCTGACCGGCGCCATCGCCGCCTATCGCGGCGCTCTCTGAGCCCTTGCGCGGCGGCCCGCGCTGCGGCACAAGCGCGGCGACCCACCGGAGAGCCGCCATGCCCAAGCAAAAGACCGTCAGGGACTACATCCGCACCATCGTCGATTTCCCCCACGAGGGGATCCTGTTCCGCGACGTGACCACGCTTTTCGCCGATCCGCGCGGATTTCGCATCGCTATCGACCAGATGCTGCATCCCTATGCCGGGCAGCCCATCGACAAGGTGGCCGGGCTCGAGGCGCGCGGCTTCATCCTTGGCGGCGCCATCGCGCACCAGCTCTCGGTGGGTTTTGTGCCCATCCGCAAGAAGGGCAAGCTGCCCGGCGCGGTAATCTCGGAGGAATACCAGCTCGAATACGGCGAGGCGGTGATCGAGGTCCACGACGACGCCATCGCGCCCGGTGAACGGGTGCTCCTGGTGGATGACCTGCTGGCCACGGGCGGCACCGCAGCGGCAGGCATCCGGCTGATCGAGCGCCTTGGGGGAGAAATCACCGGCTGCGCCTTCATCGTCGATCTGCCCGATCTCGGCGGGCACGCCCGGCTCGCGGCGATGGGAATGGACGTGCACACGCTCTGCGCCTTCGAGGGAGCGTAAGGCGCGCCCGCTCAACCCGCGCTGTGCACCACCCGCGCCGCCAGCCGCAGCGCATGGGCAGGCTCGCGGCTCATCGCGGGCAGCACCGGGTCATAGCCGGCCCGGATAAGCGCACCGATATCTGGCCGCAGCACCACCCGCCCGTCCGCCAACTGCCCCAGCGCCGAGCGGTCGGTGAACGCGCGGTCCGACCACAGCAGGACCGCCTGCACCACCTGGCTCAGCGCCAGCGTCTCGGCGGGCACGGCGGAGAGGTCTTCGTCCATGCACAAAAAGACAAACGCCGCCCGGATCGCGCCGTCCTTGTCAAAACGGAAGATGCGGTATTGGTTGGCCCCCTCCGCCCCAAGCCGCGCCACCAGCGGCGCGAGGTCCGGCACCAGCCTGTCGAGGTCGGGCACGGCTAGCAATTCTTGCCAGTCGCGAAAGAAGAACATCATCAGGTTCGCGCCCAGTTCCGGGTCGGTCTCGGCCATCTTGTGACCGGCCATCGCCACCACCGCCTCGACCGCGCCCTTGACCACGCTCAGCGTCGCATCCTCCACGCCAAAGACGACCGGCACGACGGGCCGCCCCCAGCGGGCAAACAGGAACTCCCCGTCCGCACGGGTAAACAGCGCCGCGATCTCGTCGGGTGTCAGGGTGTCGCTCATCGGCCGCCTCCGCAATGCCGCGCCCCTCTAGCAGGACCGATCCACCCCAGCAAACCCCTGCGGTTTCTTCTTGGCCCAAATACCCAAGTCCCGCCACCGGCCACGCACGCCCTCACTTGCCGAAAAGATCGCTCGTCCCCTTCGGCCCCGGCGCCTCAAGCCCCAGATGCCGCCACGCCGCCGCCGCCAGCATCCGCCCGCGCGGTGTGCGCTGGATGAGGCCCTGTTGCAGCAGGAAGGGCTCGATCACCTCTTCCAGCGCGTCACGGCTCTCGCTGAGCGCCGCCGACAGCGTCTCGATCCCCACCGGGCCGCCGCCATACGCCTCCGCGATCAGCCGCAGATAGCGCCGGTCGGCCCCGTCGAGGCCCAGGTGATCCACCCCCAGCCGGGTAAGCGAGGCGTCGGCCAGTTCCCGGCTGATCTTGCCGCCGCCCTCGACCACCGCGAAATCCACCACGCGGCGCAGCAGACGCCCGGCGATGCGCGGCGTGCCGCGCGCGCGGCGCGCGATCTCGCGTGCGCCCTCGGTCTCTGTGGGGATGTTCAACAGCCGCGCGTTGCGGGTGACGATCTCGTGCAGCTCCTCGATCTCGTAGAATTGCAGCCTTGTGGGGATGCCGAACCGGTCGCGCAGCGGCGTGGTCAAGAGGCCCAGCCGCGTCGTCGCCCCGACCAGCGTGAAGGGCTGCAACTCGATCCGCACGGTGCGCGCCGCCGGCCCCTCGCCGATCACGAGATCGAGCTCGAAATCCTCCAGCGCGGGGTAGAGCACCTCCTCCACCGCCGGGTTGAGCCGGTGAATCTCGTCGATGAACAGCACGTCGTTGCGCTCGAGATTGGTCAGGATCGCCGCGAGGTCCCCCGCCTTGGCAAGAACCGGCCCCGAGGTCATGCGAAACCCGACGCCCAGTTCGCGCGCCATGATCTGCGCCAGCGTCGTCTTGCCCAGGCCGGGGGGGCCGTGAAACAGCGTGTGATCCATCGCCTCGCCCCGTTGCCGCGCCGATTGGATGAACACCGCCAGGTTGGCCCGCGCCTCGCGCTGCCCGATGAATTCCTTGAGCGCGCGTGGGCGCAGGCTGCGGTCGCTGTCCTCGGGCAGTTCCTCGGGCCGTAGGGTGGGGTCAGGGTCGGTCATGGATCAGCCCTTCGGTGCCAGCAGCCGCAACGCAGCGCGGATTAGCGCGGCGGTGTCGGCGTCGCCCGCCTCGCCCGCCGCCTGCGCCACCGCGCCCGCCGCCTCGCCGGGGCCGTACCCGAGGTTGGTCAGCGCCGAGAGTGCCTCGGCCTGCGCGCCCTTGCCCGCCGGTGCGTGGCCCGCAGGGGCCGCGGCCGGGACGGCGGGGGCCGCCGCCTCGATCACCTCGCCCGTGTCCGGCTTGGGTGGCGGCGCCACGCCCATCGCCATCACCGCGGGCGCCTTGTCCTTCAACTCGTTGACCAACCGTTGCGCCGTCTTGGCCCCTACCCCCTTGGCCGCGGTAATCGCGTTCCAGTCGCCGATGGCGATGGCCCTGCCCACACCCTCGGGCCCCAGCGCGCCGAGGATTGCCAGCGCCGCCTTGGCGCCCACGCCCTGCACGCTCATCAGCAGGCGGTGCCATTCCTTCTCCGCCAGCGTCGGAAAGCCGAATAGCTGCAACAGGTCCTCGCGCACCAGGAGGTCAGTATAGAGCGCGGCCATGCCGCCCACACCGGGCAGCGCGGCGAGCGTGCGCTCGGAGCAATGCACGATATAGCCCACCCCGCGCACGTCTATCAGGACGTGATCGGCCCCGCGCCAGTCGATCCGCCCCGCGATGCGCCCGATCATGCCAGCCCCCCGGCCATTGCGCGCCCGTAATGTGCGTGGCAGATCGCCACCGCCAGCGCGTCAGCCGCGTCGGGCCCCGCCAGGACCACGCCGGGAAGCTGCACCCGCACCATGTGCGCGACCTGCTCCTTGGCGGCATGGCCCACGCCCACCACCGTCTTCTTCACCCGGTTGGGCGAGTATTCCCCCACCGTCAGCCCGTATTGCGCGGGCACCAGCAGCGCCACGCCCCGCGCCTGCCCCAGCTTGAGCGTGCCCGCCCCGTCCTTGTTGACAAAGGTCTGCTCCACCGCCGCCGCCTGCGGATCATAGCGATGCACGATATCGCCCAGTTGTTCGTAGAGCGACAAGAGCCGCGCGCCCAGATCGTCGCCCACCGAATGGCATACGCCGTTGGCGATGTGGCTCAGGCGACTGCCCTGCACCTCGATCACGCCCCAGCCGAGGTTCCGCAATCCCGGGTCGATGCCCAATACCCGCATGTCTGCCCTGCCTGCTTTGGTTTTCGCCTCAATAGCACGAAACGTGAACGACAACCAAGCACAATGCGCGGGCCGCGACGGCGTCGAGCGTTGCAGGAATTGCATAAGGACTATGCAGAAACCCCAGCTTGTGCGGACCGGTTGCCCCGATTAGCTGCACTATACAAACGGGTTGCCCCGATAGCCCCCCGTATCAAGGAACGACGCACATGGCACTCATCGACACCCCCCGCGCCCACGCGCACCCCCGCCCCGCCTTCGGCCTGCTCTCTCGCATCGTCGAGGCCGTGATCTCGTGGAACGACCGCCGCGCCACGCGCAAGGCGCTCGCCCAGCTTTCGGATCGCGAGCTTGACGATATCGGCCTGAGCCGCGGCGATATCGACCGGGTCGCCCGCCGCTTCTGAGCGCGCAGGCCACCACAGGATCGCGCGCGCCCCGTGCGGACATGGTCCGCGCGGGGCTTTTTCGTGCCTGTCCGCCCGGCTCAGCGCAGAACCGGTGCCAGGTATCCGGCCACCCAGAGTGTCAGCGTGTCGGGGTGCATGATCATTGCGCCCGCCTGTTCGAGCACATGCCCCTCGGCCAACCGCGCAATCCGCGCCTCGTAGGTGTCTCCACCCAGATGCGCGAGCACGACCGCCTTGAAGAAGACAAAGCCGACCAAGAGGTAGAGAACGCCGCGTAGCGGGATCATCCGTCGGCGGCGGCACGGCGCGAAAACGATCAGACCGTCTGGCCGAACCTTGCCGACATAGCCTCGTCCCAGCCGGGCGTGCGACTCGTCGATCCGGCGCAGGCGGGCGTTGAAATTCCGAGTGGCATCAGACATCGCCTCAGTCCCGAAGAAACGGCCCCCACCGCGATGCGATTATTGTGCGGTCGAAATGTGGCAATAACTAGGCAGACCCCTCGCTTCGGCCAGATTTCGACATATTTTCAGTGACTTTTAGACATTGTCAGGGTTGACCAGTCACCAATCTCTTCGTGATGCTCGAGACTGTTTCCAAGCTCTGAATAAACCGCGACTACCTCCGCGGCTTGCTCGTTGAGCAGCCCCGACAGAATCACCCTGCCCCCCGGCGCGAGGGCTTCGGTGATCCCCGGCGCCAGCGCCAGCAGGGGCCCCTTGAGGATATTGGCAAAGATCAGGTCAAAGGGCGCCGCGTCGCGCAGCACCGGGTGGTCGAGCCCCTCGGCCTCGACACACGTCACGCGGCCCGTCAGCGCGTTGGCCGCCAGGTTTGCCTCGGCCACCTCCACCGCCACCGCGTCGATATCCGAGGCCAGAATCACGGCAGGCCAGATGCGCGCCGCCGCCATCGCCAGAACGGCGGTGCCACAGCCTAGGTCCAGCACCGACTTGCCCTCGAAGCCGTCCGCCGCCAACCGGTCGAGCGCCCGCAGACAGCCAAGCGTGGTGCCGTGATGCCCGGTGCCGAACGCCATCGACGCCTCGATCAGCAGCGGCTCGCATCCCTCCGGCACGCGGTCCGCGTCATGGCTGCCATAAACGAAAAACCGCCCCGCCTCGACCGGGCTCAACTCGCGCCGCACCTTGGCGACCCAGTCGATCTCGGGCAGTTCCGACACGGTAAAGGGACGCGCGCCATGCGCCGCCGCCAGCAGGTCGAGGGCGACGGCATCAGGGGCCTCCTCGAAATAGGCGCCGATCTCCCACAGGCCCGATCCGTCCTCCATCTCGAAGGCACCGACGCCGGTCGGTTCGGGTGTCAGCCTCTCCAGCGCCTCGGCGAGCGCCTCGGCCTGTGATTTGTCGCTGAGCGTGGTGAGCGCGGTATAGGTCTTTGTCATATGAGGTCCGTATAAAGCCTGTTGGTCGAATGAATTTCGTGACACGATACCGCAGGAGCCGCAAGCGGCAGCGGCGCGTATGGTATCGAAGACAAGTCGATGGAACACGCCTGCTTCCGGACAACTAGAGCTCAGATGGAATTCCAATGCCCGCAGCCGTTCTTTTCCTTTTCTATATCCTGTTGGTCTGCACGCCATTGGTGCTCGCCACGGTGCAGGGCCAGCCACCGCGGGGCGTGTGGGATGAACTGGCAGCCGGCGCCGGCATGGCGGGGCTTGCCATCCTCTTGGTTGAATTTGTGCTGTCGGGGCGTTTCCGGTCGATCTCGGGCAACATCGGGATGGATGTCACGATGCGGCTGCACCAGTTGCTGGCACGGTCGGCGGCAGTTCTGATCGTCCTGCATCCGTTTCTCTATCGGGGACAGCAAAGCCTTGATCCCCGCCAGTTGCCGCCGGGCTCGGGCGCGCTGGATTTCGGGTTTGATGGTCTCTGGCCTGGAATCATCGCCTGGCTTCTGCTGGGGGCCCTGATGGTGATGGCGATCGGGCGCGATGCGTTGTACCGCCATGAGCATTGGCGTCTGACGCATGGGGTGATGGCGCTGATCGTGGCGGCCCTGGGCGTACTGCACGCCACGCGGGCCGGGCAATATAGCCGTGAGCCGGTGTTGACCTGGGTCTGGGGCAGTCTGCTCGGCATCGCGGTTCTCTCGTTGCTTTGGGTCTACGTGATCAAGCCGATCTGGAAGCGCGCGCATCTGTGGCGGGTCAGCCGGGTGCGCAAGCTGGCCGACCGGACATGGGAATTGCGGCTGGTGCCAGAGGGGCATGACGGCCTGCGCTATGCCCCCGGGCATTTCGCCTGGATCAGCATCGGGCGCAGCGCTTTTTCGTTGAATGAAAACCCGTTTTCAATCGCCTCGGCACCCAGCGACGGATCCGAACTGCGCTTCGTGATCAAGGAACTGGGAGATTTCACCAATCACATTGGGGAAGTCGCGACCGGCACGCGCGCCTATGTGGATGCGCCGTTCGGGGCCCTGACGCTCAAAGGGCATGAGAGCGCCGCAGGCCTGTGCCTGATCGCGGGCGGGGTTGGCATTGCTCCGACGCTGTCACATCTGCGTGCCTTGAACGCAGCAGAGGACCCGCGCCCGCGCCTGCTGATATATGGCAACAGGCATACCGGGCAGATCGTCCATGGCGACGAGCTGAGCCAGATGGCGAGAGACACACCGCTCACGCTTGTGCATGTGCTATCCGACCCTCCGGATGGCTGGACCGGAGAAACCGGTTTTATCCGCCGGGACCTGCTTGAGCGCTACATTGACGAGAACGCGCGGCAGGCGTGGGTTTTTATCCTGTGCGGTCCGCCGCCGATGCTGCATATGGTCGAAACCGCGCTTTTGGAGATGGGCGTGCCCGCCCGCCATATCCTTTCAGAGCAGTTCAGCTATGACTGACCGAACCAGCCGCCAACGCATCATCCGCGCCTTTTGGACCCTGAATCTCGCTATCGCTGCAGCCGTGATCGCCTTTGCCCTGCGCGGGTACTGGCTCTGACATCATTCTGCGGGTTTCGGCACAAAGCCTGCCAGAATGGTTTCATACCCCGGTTCGGGGTGGCGCGGGATCATCAGCGCCAGCATCAGCGACACCACGGCCATCCCGGCGGCCATCACGAACACCCATGCCGGCGAGACCAGCCACAGATAGCCCAGCGCGGCGGGCAGGAACACAGCGGCGATATGGTTGATGGTAAAGGCCACGGCGGCGGTGGGGGCGATGTCGCCAGGATCGGCGATCTTCTGGAAATAGGTCTTGAGCGCCAGCGCCAGCGAGAACAACACGTGATCCACCACGTAAAGCCCGGCGGCCAGTACCACCCCCCAGCCGAACATGTAGATGCCGCCATAGGCGAGGAATACCAGTGCCAGCCCCACATATTCGAATATCAGCGTATTGCGCTCCCCATAGCGGAATACCGCCCGGCCCATCAGGGGGGCCGCCACCATGTTGATCACGAGGTTTATCATGAACAGCGCGGTCACCTCGTGCACCTCGAAACCGAACCGCTCGACCATCATGAAGCCTGCGAAGACCACGAATATCTGGCGCCGCGCGCCGGCCATGAATTGCAGTGCGTAATAGAGCCAGTAGCGGCGGCGCAGCACCATCTTCTTGACCTGCGGGTTCGGCGCCTCGAAGCGCGGATAGGCGAGCAGGCAGAACACCGCGACGCAGGCGGTGAACCCGCCCGACACCATGTAGACGAGGTTGTAATTCAGATCGAACGCCCGCCACGTCAGCACGATCAGCACATAGGCCACCAGCGTGGCGCCGGACCCCGCAGCCAGCAACCATCCCAGCATCTGCGGTGCACGCAGCTTGTCGAGCCATTGCAGTTGCAACGATTGGTTCACCGTCTCGAAATAGTGAAACCCGATCGAGCTGAGCATGGTGATGGTGAGAATCCCGCCCAAGGACGGGAATTGCGCGGTCAGCGCCGTGGCCACCCCCAACAGCAGCAGCGACACCAGGCCCAGCACCTGCTCGTGCATGAACATGATGAGCGCGATCACCCCGATGGCGAAAAAGCCGGGGATTTCCCGCACCGTGTGCAGCCAGCCGATGTCCGAGCCGTCGAACCCGGCCATTTCTATGACGAAATTGTTGAGCAGCGCCGACCATGTGGCAAAGGCCACCGGCATCGCGGCGGCCATGAGGAAGAGCAGCGTCACGGGGCGTCGCCAGACGGGCAGATCCCGCGCCCGGCCAAGGGGGAATTGCGCATTCATGCGCATTCCTTACGCCCAAGTCGCGGCCTTGGCGAGAGGCCGCGACCTCGTCCGCCCGAAATCTTCAAAGAGACCTCAGCGAAACGCCTCGTTTGAGGGGTGAGGTGGGATTTGTTTCCCCCGGGATGGTTTTGGGCCGGTTGTTAGGCTTCGGTGGTGGCCTTGACTGGCAGGTGAGATTGGTGAGGGAGCCGGGTTATCAGCCGT